>NZ_JBELPZ010000006.1:60802-187004 GCF_046000445.1 Flavobacterium rhizosphaerae
GCAAGTGGAGAACCACCGGTTTCATCAGCATACCACATTACATCTGTACCTGTAGCCATAAGATCTGAAACAGTAGCTTCATTACAGAATGTTTGTGCATCTGCCACAGGTTCAGGAGTTATATTAAGAGTAACAACTACAGTAGTCCTTGCGTCACTCTCACATCCGTCAACGGTTTGCGAAGCATAGTAAGTACCTGCAGCCAGTGCAGTATCTGCAGCCAGTGCAGTTCCACCGGTTGCATCAGTGTACCATTTAATTCCCATTCCTGTAGCCATAAGGTCAGCTACGGTAGTTCCGCCACATAATGTCTGGTCAAGAGCTATAGGGGCAGGTGTAATATTAATAGTTACTGCTACTGCTGTACGTGTAATGCTTTCGCATTCATCAATGGTTTGAGAAGCATAATAAGTAGTACCATTAATCAGGGCAACGTCACTATCAAGAGCAGTTCCGCCTGTTGCATCGGCATACCATTTTATACCTGTACCTTCAGCCATTAGTTCAGCTACAGTTGCATTGTTACAAAATGCCTGTGCCACAGCAGCAGGAGCCGGAGTTACATTTACAGCAACATTTACAGTTGTCCTTGGCCCTTCACAGTTGTTAAGGGTTTGTGAAACGTAGTAAATGCCTGTAGAAAGTGTTGTATTACCCATAAGTGGAGCACCACCCGTTGGCACGGCATACCATTTTAATGCTGTACCATCTGCCATCAGCTCTGAAACTGTAGCACTGTTACAAAATGTTTGCGCTTCAGCACCAGGAGCAGGGGTTACATTTACAGTAATGCTTACTGCTGCCCTACTGCTTTCACATTCATTTAATGTTTGCGATACATAATATGTACCAGTAGAAAGAGCTATATCATCAGAGAGTGCATCTCCACCTGTTGCATCAGCGTACCACTGAACATCGGTTCCTGAAGACATCAGGTCAGCCACAGTAGCACTCATACAAAATGTTTGTGCCGGTGTTACAGGTTCCGGGGTAAGGTTTACCGTTACTGAAACAGCTGTTCTTGAAGGGCTTTCGCATCCTCCAACAGTTTGGGTAGCATAATAAGTACCTGTTGCCAGTGCTGTATCAGAAGTAAGAGGTGCGCCTCCCGTTTCATCAGCATACCAAAGTACATCTGTACCGTTTGCTACAAGTTCACTCACCTCACCGCTATTACAGAATACCTGAGCATCTGCAGTTGGAGGCAATACAAGGGCAGGTTCAGTAATAGTTGCCGAAGCGGTAGCAGTACAACCATTAACATCAGTCACTGTTACAGTATAAGTACCTGCAGCAACGTTTCCTATAGAAGCTGTAGTTGCCGTGTTACTCCATAAATAAGTATATGGGGCAACACCTCCTGTAACATTTACAGTAGCTCCCCCTTCACTACCTCCAAAACAGGTAACGTTAGAGTTAACTACAGTTGAAGCCATAAGAACTGTTGGCTCAGTTATAGTTACCGAAGTGGTAGCTGTACATCCTTTAGCATCGGTCACAGTTACAGTATAAGTACCCTCAGCAACTCCTTCTATAGAAGCTGTAGTGGCTGAGTTGCTCCATGCATAAGTATATGGAGACGTACCTCCTGTTGCTGTTACTGTAGCAGAACCGTTAGAACCGCCATTACAACTTACATTAGTATCAACCATACCCGAAACCACTAAGGCTGTAGGCTCGGTTATAGTTACTGAAGTTGTTGTTGTACATCCGTTAGCATCAGTTACCATTACATTATAAGTACCTGCAGCAACACCTGCTATAGAAGCTGTGGTGGCTGAATTATCCCATTCATAACTATATGGTGTTGTACCACCTGTTACTATAACGGTAGCAGATCCGTTTGCACCACCATTACATGAAATATTAGAATTAACCACACCCGAAGCTGTAAGAACTCCTGGCTCGGTTATCGTTACCGAAGTGGTAGCCGTACATCCATTTACATCAGTTACGGTTACAGTATAAGTACCTTCAGCAACACCTGTTATAGAAGCCGTGGTGGCTGAGTTGCTCCATGCATAAGTATATGGAGAAGTACCCCCTGTTGCTGTAACTGTAGCAGAACCGTTAGACTCACCATTACAACTTACGTTAGCATCAACCATACCTGAAACCATTAAGGCTGTAGGCTCGGTTATAGTTACTGAAGTTGTTGTTGTACATCCGTTAGCATCTGTTACATTGATAGGATAGGTACCTTCTGCCAGTCCTAAAACAGTTAATGAGCTATCCGGTACACCTACATACGTTGTATTATTTATAGTATATTCAAACGGGGCTGTACCACCTGTAAGGTTAATAGTAGCCGAGCCTGTAGTACCGCCATTACAACTTACGTTAGCATTAACTACTGTACTGGCTGTAAGAACTGCTGGCTCTGATATAGTTACCGAAGTGGTAGCCGTACATCCGTTAGCATCAGTTACGGTTACAGTATAAGTACCTGCAGCAACGCCTGATATAGAAGCCGTGGTGGCCGAATTGCTCCATACATAAGTATATGAAGATGTACCACCTGTTACTGTAGCTGTAGCCGATCCGTCTGACTCACCATTACAACTTACGTTAGCATCAACCATACCTGAAACCATTAATGCTGTAGGCTCGGTTATAGTTACTGTAGTTGTTGTTGTACATCCATTACCATCGGTTATAGCTACAGGATAAGTACCTGCTGCTAATCCAGAAACAGTTAATGAACTATCCGTTATATTGCTATATGTTGTATTATCTATAATATATTCAAACGGGGCTGTACCACCTGTAAGGTTAATGGTAGCTGCACCATTAGTACCGCCATTACAACTTATGTTAGCATCTACTACAGCGCTAGCTGTAAGCATTGCTGGCTCAGTTATAGTTACCGAAGTAGTAGCCGTACATCCGTTAGCGTCAGTTATAGTCACAGGATAAGTTCCTGCCGGTAATCCCGTAACACCTAATGAGCTATCAGGTACACCCACATAAGTTGCATTATAAATTGCATATTCAAACGGGGCTGTACCACCTGTAAGGTTAATGGTAGCTGCACCTGTAGTACCGCCATTACAACTTACATTAGCATCTACTACAGCGCTGGCTGTAAGAGTTATTGGCTCAACTATAGTTACCGAAGTGGTAGCCGTACATCCGTTAGCGTCGGTTACCGTTACAGGATAAGTTCCTGCCGGTAATCCCGAAACAGCTAATGAGCTATCAGGCACATCCACATAAGTTGCATTATAAATTACATATTCAAACGGGGCTGTACCTCCTGTAAGGTTAATGGTAGCTGAGCCTGTAGTACCACCATTACAACTTACGTTGGCATCTACTACAGCACTGGCTGTAAGCATTGCTGGCTCTGTTATGGTTACTGAAGCCGTAGCTGTACAACCGTTAACATCTGTTATCGTTACAGTATACGTACCTGCAGCAACACCTGTTATAGAAGGTGTGGTAGCATTGTTACTCCATTCATAGCTATAGGGTGAAGTACCGCCTGTAGCCGTTACTGTGGCTGATCCGTTTGAACCGCCATTGCAGCTTATGTTAGCATCTACTACAGCGCTGGCTGTAAGCATTGTTGGCTCACTTATAGTTACCGAAGTAGTAGCCGTACATCCGTTAGCGTCGGTTACCGTTACAGGATAAGTTCCTGCCGGTAATCCCGAAACAGCTAATGAGCTGTCAGGTACACCCACATAAGTTCCATTATAAATTACATATTCAAACGGGGCTGTACCACCTGTAAGGTTAATGGTAGCTGCACCTGTAGTACCACCATTACAACTTACGTTAGCATCTACTACAGCACTGGCTGTAAGAGCTATTGGCTCAACTATAGTTACCGAAGTGGTAGCCGTACATCCGTTAGCATCGGTTACCGTTACAGGATAAGTTCCTGCCGGTAATCCCGAAACAGCTAATGAGCTATCAGGTACACCCACATAAGTTGCATTATAAATTGCATATTCAAACGGGGCTGTACCTCCTGTAAGGTTAATGGTAGCTGCACCCGTCGTACCGCCATTACAACTTACGTTGGAATCTACTACAGCACTGGCTGTAAGTATTGCTGGCTCAGTTATGGTTACTGAAGCCGTAGCCGTACATCCGTTAGCATCAGTTACGGTTACAGTATACGTGCCTGCAGCAACACCTGTTATAGAGGCTGTGGTAGCATTGTTATTCCATTCATAGGTATAAGGTGAAGTACCGCCTGTAGCCGTTACTGTAGCCGATCCATTTGAACCACCGTTGCAGCTTACATTAGCATCCACAACAGCTGAAGCCACCAGTGCTGTAGCTGGCTGTGTAATGGTAAAGTTCTGAGAAGCGGTACAACCGTTAGCATCGGTTACCGTTACTGTCCATGTTCCGGCTGAAAGGCCTGTTACTGATGTAGTACCGTCACCCGTTGGGTTACCCGGTGTCCAGTTATAGGTATAGGGTCCTGTACCTCCGGTAGCGGCATTTACCGTAGCTGCTCCCGTTGATCCCCCGTTACACGCAATATTGGTTTGCGATGCCGGGGTAAGGTTTAAGGCCGGAGGCTGTGTAATGGTAAAGTTCTGAGAAGCGGTACATCCGTTAGCATCGGTTACCGTTACCGTCCATGTTCCGGCCGAAAGGCCTGTTACTGATGTAGTACCGTCGCCCGCTGGGTTGCCCGGTGTCCAGTTATACGTATAGGGTCCTGTACCTCCGGTAGCGGCATTTACCGTAGCTGCTCCCGTTGATCCTCCGTTACACGCAATATTGGTTTGCGATGCCGGGGTAAGGTTTAAGGCGGCGGCGGGCTGTGTAATGGTAAAGTTCTGAGAAGCGGTACAACCGTTAGCATCGGTTACCGTTACCGTCCATGTACCAGCCGAAAGGCCTGTTACTGATGTAGTACCGTCACCCGCTGGGTTGCCCGGTGTCCAGTTATAAGTATAGGATCCTGTACCTCCGGTAGCGGCATTTACCGTAGCTGCTCCTGTTGATCCTCCGTTACACGCAATATTGGTTTGAGATGCCGGGGTAAGGTTTAAGGCCGGCGGCTGTGTAATTGTAAAGTTCTGAGAAGCGGTACAACCGTTAGCATCGGTCACCGTTACGGTCCATGTTCCGGCTGAAAGGCCTGTTACTGATGTAGTACCGTCACCCGCTGGGTTGCCCGGTGTCCAGTTATAAGTATAGGGTCCTGTACCTCCGGTAGCGGCATTTACCGTAGCTGCTCCCGTTGATCCTCCGTTACACGCAATATTGGTTTGCGATGCCGGGGTAAGGTTTAAGGCGGCGGAGGGCTGTGTAATAGTAGCTGTGGCTGTAGCAGTACAGCCGTTAGCATCGGTTATTGTTACACTATACGCCCCAGCGCTAAGCCCTGTAGCTGTTGCCGTAGCCTGCGCTGCGCTATCATTCCATAAATAACTATATGGGGATGCTCCACCTGTGGGAGCAACCGTTAAAGAACCTGTTGCCCCTCCATTACAGGCAATATTGGTTTGAGATGTTATAGAGGCAGTCATAGTACATGACGGGCCTGTTATAGCAGGTTCTGCATCAATATTATCTAAATAAAATTGGTTAACTCCACTAAAAACAAACTTTACCTGATCTATGTTCTGGTATTCGCTTCCGAAAGACAGCACACCGTAGGGACCTAAACTTGCGGCGGTATTGGTATATGTATAAGTAGCCCCCCCACTACTGCTGGAAGAACCAAGATTTATTGTTACAACAGGCGTAACGGTACTGCCGTCTTTAAGACCTTCAATGGTAAAAGAAGTACTGCCCCCCGGATTTGCGCTGACATCAAAAGATTGCAATGCAAATTCATTACCAGAGGTAGAACTCATAAAATACTCTACTACCCCCTGTCCGTAAACATTCATAAATAGAGAATAATCATTAGCCCCTTCATCAGTATTCAGCGGGGTAATAGCCTGAGTTGAATTTGCAATGGCATGGGATCCACCAGTGCCAGTAAATGTCCAGCCCCCAATAGAAATTGTATTGGCAAAAGGCCCAATGAGTGCATTACCAAAATTCTCATCTGCCGGAGCTTGTGAATACATATCTACACCTATAAACAACAATAGGGGTATAAGTAACTGCACCATCCGTTTTGAAAAGAGTTTTGGATACCAAAACATAGAGTAAAGATACATTTTCATAAATAGTTATATTAAATTAGTATTAAACACATTAATTGCTTCTGGAAGGGTAAAGGCCTTGTACAACTATAAGCCATTTTATAACCAAAAACGGGGGCATATTATCGTGGGCCTGTTGCAACCCTGAATTATTTATAGCTACACTACCTGCATTACTGCTTATATTAACCTGTATTGCATCGGCAGCCATAGTAGTATCATTAGTTGGCCCGTAGGTATTAACCTGCTGTAGGGAAACAGGAGGCACTGCGCCCCAAAAATTACCTTCAGGGGTATTAATAGAGGTACCTGCTGTGCCTGCATGTGCAGTGGCTACTACAGTACTTTGATAAGCAGGGTTTGGGCTAAAAGCAGCTGTATGGTTATGCATAGGCATTTGTGCCTGTGTAAGAGTAACATACTGCTGCCCATCTTTATAACCCAGCGGATGATTGGTTGTTCTACCCATAGGGGTACGCTGCCTAAGGTCTGGCAAGGCAAAGTTTGTTACCCCATCTCCGCCATATATATTACCTATAAGAGAGAATAAAACTTCATTATTATTAATAGGGAGCAGTCTCCCGTCACATGGCAGGCAACCGTTTGGTACACGGTGAGATGACCACGGTATTATTGTGGCTATATATAAATCGTTCATAATTAAATAATTAAAGAAGTGGTTAGTTAACTAAAATTCGGGTATATACCATCGGCTACTATAAACCAGCTTATGGCAGTATAGGGCGACATGTTATTATGCGCAGCGCTGTTGCCGGCAGTACCTACAGCAATTGTTCCGGGTGTTTGCCCATTGGTTGCTATAGTAGCCTGTACAGCATTTGCATTCATAGTAACATTTTTGGTTTTAGAATATAGCTGCACAGGATTTAAGGATATACTGTTTGGCGTACCCCAATTATTGCCGGCGGGGCTATTGCTATTGCCCTGGGGACCGGCTTTTGGCTGTAAATTAACCGCAACACTAGTGCCAGATGATGTAAAATTAGCAGCATGGTTGTGTGTTGGGAGTGATTGTACGTCAAGTACTATACTTTCGTATCCTCCATATTCTGTTAAATCATACTCGCTAACCATACCGGGTGCAGCGCCATCTCCAATAGCAAAGCGCCCCCTGAGGTCTGGCACTCTAAACTGACTGCTACTATAATTTCCGTAGGAATATCCAATTATTGAAAAAAGAGCCTGGTATTGATTTATTTGAAGCAACCTGCCATCGCAGGGTATGAGATTAATGGGGTATATAACACCCGCAAACGGCACAAAAGAACCTATATATTGATCGAACATAATTTTTAAGTTTTAAAGGTTAGTCGCGTTGTGGATAAATGCCACTGTATACAATAAGCCAGTTAAGGGTTGTAAAAGGCAGCCGGTTTTCATGAGGCAGATTTCCGCCTGTATTGGAAAGGTTTATTGTACCTAATAGTGGCGGCAATACCGCCTGCCCTATGGCATCGGCCGCCATAGTAGTATTGGTTTGGTCTGTATAAGCGTTTACTTCCTGTAGGCTTATAGCGGGTGCTTTCCCCCAATAGTTACCAGTAGGGGTATTAACCGCCTGTGAGGCATCGGTACCGGCATTTACGGTTACACTATCTACCTTCATCAGGTTTGGCTGTACCGCACTTGTGTGAGTGTGTATGGGCATCTGCGATTGCAGTAGGGTTACCGAGGCTTCTCCCCCCTGTGTACCTAATGGGTAGTTTGTGCCAAGGTAAGAGAGCCCGGCGCCAAGAGGGGCCTTGTCCCTGAAATCAGGAAGTGCAAACGTAGTTGTCCCATTTCCGCCATATTTGTTTGACAGTAAAGAATACAGGGCCGGGTATTGTCCAATCTGCAAGATACTGCCATCGCAAACCATGCAGTTATGGGGTACAAAATTCCCTGCAAAGAGAATTAAGCTGCCAATGTATTGATCGTTCATAACAATTAATTAAATAAGTTAGTTAATAAATAATCAATCGTTAAAACTTTAGGTAAAAAAAAGTGTCTCATAATAATTGTTGGTTAAAAGATTTAAAAAAAATTAATAATTAGCTGCTCCACCATTATTGCTAATGTGGAAAAGTATTACAGATCTAAAAAATAAGTTGAGGTGGTGAAAATTAGAATTTAGCTATTTTTACTACATTCATAATTTATTAGTAGTAAAATTATAAAAATATTATAAATAGCAATAAAAAAAATGCTTTTTTTTACATATTATCTATTTTTTAAATATTTATATTATGTTTATCTAAAAAATGAATATTAGAATGTAGCAGTACAATATGGAATCAAATATTGGCTTATTTAAAAAATGTAACTATCAAAACCATCAAAAAAATAAAAACGTGTACCTTTGATTTTATTTTAAAAACTCAATTAGGATGGTTTATAAATTTAGGGTAATACTTGATGCCGAAGAGGATATTTTCAGGGATATTGCTATTTTAGAAGAAGATACGCTTGAAGATTTGCACAATGCAATTGTAAATGCTTTTGGTTTTGATGGCACAGAGATGGCCTCTTTTTTTAAGTGTGATGACGAGTGGGTACAGCAAGACGAGGAAATTCCTCTTTTTGATACCGGTGATGAGCCAGGCGATGAAAAAGCAATGGCAGATTATACATTGAGCAGTATTATTGATACCGAAAACAACAAAATTATATACGTATATGATTTTTTAAATATGTGGACATTTTTTGTTGAGCTTGGCGCAGTAGAAGAACCCGAAAGCGGAATAGCCTACCCCGACCTGCTTTTTGCACATGGCGAAATGCCTGCCGCAGCACCTGAAAAAGATTTTAGTGCCGATGCCGGAGAAGATGAACTTTTTGGCGAATTTGATGATGACTATGATGAGGAAGACCTTGACGGGCTGGACTTTGATGAAACCAACTGGAATTAGCCCTGAATAATAAACAATAATATATTTTGCCTGTAGTGTAATATAATTAACAAGGCGCACCAATAAAAATATGATCAACCTGTTTAACACACACATAGAAAGCCTTTCGGTACACCGTGTAGGCAACAAAAGCCGCAATGAGGCTATTTTTATTTCGGAAAAGCCGTATGGGCTTAATGACGAGATTACCCCGCTGCTGAAAGAATATTTTTTTAAGCCTTTTCGCGATAAAGAAGAAAATTATTACCAGTTTGCGCATGATGTAGATCTGGAATATCATGATATGTTCAACTACGCGTCAGAAATTTTTAATAACCCGGGCAGTGTGCATGAGGTATCAAAAAAAATAACTAAACACCTTTTTGAGCAATCTAACCACCCGCATATTAAAAACGGTGAGGTATATATTGCCTACCTTACCAATGTTACTATAGACAATAACCCGGTAGATGCTATTGGTGTTTTTAAAAGCGAGCTTAAAACCGACTTTTTGCAATTTGAAGAAAAAAACAGCAACCTTGAAATGATGTTGCAGCAGGGCATCAACTTAAACAAATTGGATAAAGGCTGCCTTATATTTAACTATAAACAGGAAGAAGGCTATAAAATACTAACGGTAGACCATAACCGTTATGATGCACGTTACTGGCTGGAGCATTTCCTTTCGGTAGATGCCTTTCAGGATGAAAACTTTATGACTAAAAAGTACATGAAGTTTGTTCAGGATTTTGCCAAAGATGTGGTGTTGCCTGCCGAAGATAAAAAAGAGGAGGTAATGTTTATGAATCGCTCTGTAAATTACTTTGCCAAAAATGACGAGTTTGAAGAAACAAGCTTTTTAAATGAAGTAATGGACAACCCGGACCTGATACCTGAATTTAAAAATTATAAGGTAGAAAAGGCACCAAAGTACAGTATTGAAGATGTTACCAATTTTCCTATAGCCAATGCTGCAGTAACCGATGCACGTAAAAAAATTAAAAACGTAATAAACCTGGATACCAATATACAAATTAAGCTTGATTTTATAAATGCAGAAAGCGCAGAAAAGTTTGTAGAAAAAGGCTGGGACGAAGAAAAACAAATGTACTACTATCTGGTGTACTTTAATAAAGAACAAAAATCATAGTAGTTACACAAACTATATTTATACTACAATAATAATGGAGGCTAAAAATGGCCTCCTTTTTGTTGTTAAATCTATGGTAAATATGACTGGCTATAATAATTTTAGGTTTTTTTCACAGTTATATTTTATAATTTCCCCAAAAAAAGAAAGGTTCAAGAGGTAACATTATGTTTATAAGGCTGTTTTTATTATTGGCAATTTTTGCCGCATACCCTCTTGCCGCTCAGGTTAACCAAAAACCTCAGGATTCCACTAAAATACAAAACGAAGAAATGTATAAAAAGCTGGAAGACTATTCTAAACGGAAAAAGTTTACCAAATTTGTACATAAGCTTATTTTCAGGCCTGTTAAAGCAAAAGAGCCTTCGCAAAGCAGAAGAAAATTGCGCGACAAAACTCCCGAATTACTAAATACCTATAATAAATACCAAGGTAAAATTGTACGCAATATTGTAGTACAAACACTGGACCCGTTTGGATATTCTATAAATGATACTGTACAAAAGCCCAAAGAATGGGTACAAAAATTTGGTAACAGCGTACACCTTAAAACCAAAGAGTTTACTATAAAAAACCTGTTGCTGTTTAAGAAAAATGAACCGTTAGACTCATTACTTATAAAAGATTCTGAACGTTTAATACGTCGCCAGCGTTATGTAAGGCGTGTGGCTATAAAGGCCCTGCCCGCTTCAGCCTCTTCAGATTCTGTTGATGTTTATATACGCGTACTCGATTCGTGGAGCCTTATCCCTAACGGTTCGGCATCTGGCAGCGGCACATCGTTTGAGCTGACAGAACGGAATTTTTTAGGGCTTGGCCACGAGTTCAGGAATGATTTTGACAAACGTTTTAACACAGGTAAAACCTCATACCTGGCACGCTATACCATAAATAATATATTAAATACCTATATAACCGCAACCGTAAATTACCAGATATGGAAGGGCGATAATAACCTGAAAAGTGCCGGGCTGGAAAGGGAATTTTTCTCGGCCTATACCAAATGGGCAGGAGGCGTATATATGGAATCGAGGCTGGAGTATGACTCCCTGCCTGATGCCCAGCAGGTATGGAAAGTACAAAAATACAGGTCAGACGCTCAGGATTACTGGGGTGGCTATGCCTTTAAAATATACGAAGGAGAAACAGAAGAAGCCCGTACTACCAGGCTTGTAACTACTTCACGGTTTTATAACCTTGATTATGAAGACACGCCTACAGTTGAATATGATTCTATAGGCTTTTATTCCAGCCAGACACTCGGCATGGTAAGTGTGGGGTTAACATCAAGAAAGTTCGTACAGGATAAGTTTTTATTTAATTATGATATAGTAGAAGATATACCCATTGGTAAAATATATTCATTAACCGGGGGCATACAACGAAAAAACCGGCAAAACCGGCTATACCTTGGCGGGCGCTATGCCTTTGGTAACTACTACTCATGGGGGTATATGAGTATAAATACACAGATAGGCTCATTTTTTTATAAAAACAGCGCTAAAGAAAGCGCTATAGATATTAGCGCACTGTATTTTACCAATATTAAAAACCTGGGAGAGTGGCGTTTCAGGCACTTTATAAAACCCTCTGTGACTATTGGGCTAAACCGTGCCTCTATAATAAAAGACAGGCTGGATCTTAACAACCAAAACGGCATAATGGGTTTTGATACTCAGGAAATACGCGGAACAAAAAAACTATTGCTCACACTGCAAACGCAGGGGTATTCACCATGGAATGTAATGGGGTTCCGCCTCAATCCTTTTGCTAATATTACGTTAGGCGTGATAGATGGTGCAGACCGGGCAATTTTTGAAAATAAAATATACACCAAAATAGGTTTGGGTATTTTACTTTATAATGACTATCTGGTTTTTAACAGCTTTCAGCTCTCACTGGCCTATTACCCGGAAATACCCGGGCAGGGGCAAAATATATTTAAAACCAACGCTTTTCAAAATAATGATCTTACCCTGCCTGATTTTCAGGTGGGAAAACCTACTGTGGTGCCCTATCAATAATCTATTTTGTATAACAAATTGCATATATTTGATATACAAAAAATACTACTCATGCAACACAATGGCAAATCCATCCGCCCATTTATAGGCGCTAAAGATTATCAAACCTCCCGGAATTTTTACCGGGACCTTGGCTTTGAAGAAACCGAATTAAGCCCGCAGATGTCTGTATTTAAAAGCGGCGAACTTAGCTTTTATCTTCAAAATGCCTATGTAAAAGACTGGGTAGACAATACCATGGTTTTTATGGAAGTAGATGATATAAACCGCTTTTGGGAACAAGTTTCTGCCTTAAAGCTTGACGAAAAATATGAAAACGTAAGGCTTGTACCTATCCGCCATAACGATTGGGGCAGCGAATGTTTTGTGCATGACCCTTCAGGTATTTTATGGCATTTCGGAACGTTTAATTCAAAATAACACTGACAATTTGGTAACAAAATAGTTTGTTTATCGTCAAACAGATAAACACCATAAAACAAACTATTATGGATACCATATTAACCATCAACAACCTAAATAAGCGCTTTAAATCGGTACATGCGGTAAACAATGTTTCTTTTGAAATAGAAAAAGGCAATGTGTATGGCATACTGGGGCCTAACGGCAGCGGAAAAAGTACCACGCTTGGCATTATACTCAACGTAGTCAACAAAACCTCAGGCAGCTATGCCTGGTTTGGCGGCAGCATGCAAACCCATGAGGCGCTTAAAAAAGTAGGCGCTATTATAGAGCGCCCTAATTTTTATCCCTACATGAGCGCTTATGACAACCTTAAGCTGGTTTGTAAAATAAAAGGCGCATCCTACTCTAAAATAGAGGAAAAGCTGGAACTTGTAGGACTTATAGAACGTAAGGACAGTAAATTCCGAACCTACTCGCTGGGTATGAAACAACGCCTGGCCATAGCCTCTGCCCTGCTTAATGATCCGGAAATATTAATATTGGATGAACCTACCAACGGACTGGACCCACAAGGCATACGGCAAATAAGGGATATTATACGCCAGATAGCTGCTACAGGCACTACCATACTTTTAGCATCGCACCTGCTGGATGAGGTAGAAAAAGTATGCAGCCATGTGGTGGTATTACGGAAAGGTGTAGTACTCTATACCGGCACAGTAGGCGGCATAAGTGCTGAAAGTTTTTTTGAATTAAAAGCGTATGACAACAGCCTGCTTGCGGCTGCCTTAACAGATTACAGTGCTGTGAGTAGTATACAGGAGCGAGAAGGTTTTGTTATTGTAAATACCAACCAGCCTGTAGCTTCTGCAGACCTTAACCGCTACCTTGCCGAAAAAGGCATCTATCTTTCGCACCTTGTACAGCGTAAACAGAGCCTTGAAGAGCAGTTCTTACAATTAACCTCTAAACAAACCCATTAAGCCATGAAACGTCTTTTAAGCATAGAATTCCAGAAATTGTGGAGCAACAGGTCAAGCCGCATACTTATTTTATCCTATTTCATACTGCTCTCTTTCATTGCGTTGCTGGCCTCAGTAAACTTTAAAATTATTGGTATAGATTTCCGCCTGGCAGACCAGGGTATTTTCAACTTCCCATACATCTGGCATTTCAATACCTTTATAGCAGCATGGCTTAAAATATTTCTTGCATTGGTCATCGTATCAATGATGTCAAACGAATATACTTATGGCACATTAAAGCAAAACTTAATAGACGGTTTAAGCAAAGAAGAATTTATTATTTCTAAACTACTTACAGTAATTTTATTTACTGTAGCCTCTACCCTGTTTATTTTTATAATGTCGCTTATACTAGGCTATAACTTTTCATCCTACACAGAAGCCTCTATAGTCTTTTCTGAAATGGAATATCTTGGAGGCTATTTTTTAAAACTACTGGCATTCTTTTCTTTCTGTCTTTTTGCCGGCATACTGGTAAAACGCTCTGCTTTTGCCATAGGTTTTATTATTTTATGGCAAATTGTAGAACTAATTGCATGGTGGGCATTGCGTTGGTTTATAATTAAAGATGGCCCCACAACAGATAGTGTTATCAACTTTTTTCCGCTAATGTCTATGTTTCAATTGGTGAAAGAACCGTTTTCTAAATTTGAAACCTATCGTGCAGTAGAAACAATGAACAGTGGCGTAGTGACAGAAAAATTTTACGGAATACACTGGTACGAAGCTGCCATAGTTATTTTTTGGACATTTGCTTTTATTTATTTGTCTTACAGAATACTAAAAAAGCGTGATTTGTAGTACCTTTGCAGCCGCTTATGAATTTAAGACCTGCATATAAAGTACTTTTCTCCCTGTTATTTATTGCTTATCAGGCAAATGCCCAGTATATAGAGGTTGATGATACGTATACCCCGCAGCAACTCGTGCAGGATGTATTGGTAAACAGTACCTGTGCAGTAGTTTCTAATGTAAGCGTAAGCGGTGGCAACTTTACCAATGGAAGCCAAAGTTTTGGCTACTTTTCGGGCAGTGGTACCACTTTCCCTTTTCAAAATGGTATTATATTAAGTACAGGCCGTGCGGTAGGTGCCGAAGGTCCTAATACATCATTACTTGATGATGGAGGCAATATTGCCTGGGGCGGGGATTCCGACCTTGAGCAGGCGCTTCAGCTAAACAACAGCATAAACGCTACCCTACTTGAGTTTGATTTTGTGCCATTGGGCAACAGGATAAGCTTTGATTACATGCTTTCATCAGAAGAATATCATGATAATGCCCCCTGCAATTATTCAGACGGTTTTGCTTTTTTATTGCGGGAAGCAGGCAGTACGGCACCGTACCAGAACCTGGCTGTTATCCCCGGCACTAACATCCCTGTAAAAGTAACTTCGGTACATCCGCAAATTGGGGGTAATGGTGGTTGCCCTGCCCAGAATGAACAATATTTTGGTGCCTTTAACGGCACACAGCACCCTACCAACTTTAATGGGCAAACAGCGGTACTTACTGCCGTGGCCGATGTGCAGCCCGGTGTAACCTACCATATAAAACTGGTAATTGCAGATGAAGGCAACTACCGGTACGATTCAGCTATATTTCTTGGCGGCGGCAGCTTTGATATGGCTACCAACCTGGGGCCAGACAGGCTTGTAGCTAATGGTAACCCGCTGTGCAGCGGGGAGCTTTATACGCTTGATGCCACATCGCCCAATGCTACAGGCTACCAATGGTATAAAAACGGTGTTGCGCTTGCAACAGAAACATCAGCAACATATACCGTTACAGCGGCAGGTGAGTATAGCGTTGAGGTTACCTTTACCCCTACCTGCTCGTCTGACGGGGAGGTGACTATAGAATATGTAAACCCTCCGGCACTAGGCACCTATACGTTATTACAGTGCGATGATGATACTGATGGGTTTACTGCTTATAACCTTGAATTTGCAGGAAGGCTTGCCACGGGGAATAACCAAAACTTTACAGTTGTAGCCTATTATGAAAGTATGGATGACGCCATAAACGGCACCAATCCCATAACCACACTATCGCCTTATAACAATACCATTGTTAACCAGCCTATATACATTACGGTATTAAACCAATTCGGCTGCCTGGGGGTAGCTACTGCAGTGCTTTCAACTTCGGCCAATACAGTAAATAACCCTGACCCGCTGGAAATATGCGATACTGACGGCACAGATGATGGTATGGCTGAATTTGACCTTACCACAACCGAAACAGAAATTTTAAATGGACTGCCCAACGGGCTGCAATTGGAGTATTATACCTCATATACCGATGCTTTAACGCTTACCAATAGTATTTCTCAGCCTGATGCTTTTGTTAGTACAGTTTCCGGTACACAAATGGTTTACGCCCGCATAACAAATGCAGACGATTGTTATGGTATAGCCGAAATAACATTGGTGGTACGCGGTTTTAACGGGGTATTAAACGATGAAGAAGCCATTATATGCCAAGGAGAAACCCTGACGCTGGATGCCGGAAATGGTTTTGCTTCTTATTCATGGAATGATGGTAATAACCAGCAAACCCAATTTTTAACTGTAACAGAGCCGGGGTCTTATACGGTTACCCTCGGTAATGCTTTTGGCTGTACCAGCAGTAAAACTTTTAAGGTACTGCCATCGGGTGCGGCAACAGCTGCACAGGTAGTTATTGATGATTTTCACCAAAGCCATAATAGTGTAACGCTTATCCCTGCAGGGAGGGGCGATTATGAATATTCTGCAAATGGTATTACCTACCAGCAAAGCCCTGTTTTTGAAAACCTGCCTGCCGGGCCGTATGTTTTTTATATAAGGGATAAAAATGGCTGCGAACCTGTTTTAATACAGCGTGCGTATATACTTAACTACCCTAAGTTCTTTACACCAAATGGCGATAACAGCCATGAAACGTGGCGCATACCTTTTATGGAGAAACGCCCTGATATCAGGGTACTTATTTTTGACCGCTACGGCAAGCTAATTACCGGTTTTGGTGGCAACTCTACGGGTTGGGATGGTACATTTAATGGGCATACGCTGCCTGCTGATGATTATTGGTTTACTATTCAGCTGGAGGATAATAAAATAATTCGCGGACACTTCGCCCTGATACGTTAGAATTTTTATTTTTATAAAAATTTTAACGTCTTTATTTTGAAACCAGCCTTAACCAACCTTTTATTCCTATTCTTCACTTTTAGTGTATTTGCACAAAATGACTGTCCCGATGCTATTATTGTTTGCGGCAATAATAATTACAGCAACCTTAATGCTACCGGTGTAGGCATACAGGAGCTTACCATGGATAATGCCTGCCACAGTGTAGAAAACAATTCGCTTTGGCTAAAACTGCTTATTAAAGACGGCGGTACACTGGGTTTTATACTGACCCCTGAAAATACTGACCCCGAAGTAGATTTTGATTTCTGGCTGTTTGGCCCTAATGTAGCGTGTGGCGACCTGGGTACCGCCATACGATGCAGCACCACAAACCCGGGCAATGCAGAGCTTACCTATAATACTACCGGTATGGATGAAACAGAAACCGATACCAGTGAAGGCCCGGGAGAACTTGGCAATGCTTTTATAAACTGGATAACCGCCAGTGATGACGATACGTATTACCTGGTGATAGATCGCCCACATGGTGCAGCAAACTTTTCTATAGAGTGGACGGGTACCGCTACATTTCATGAGGTGCCTGTGTTTTATAACCCTGATAACATACCGCTTGATATAGTACAATGTGATGATGATAATGTAGATGATAACAGCACGGCTTTTGACCTTACTATTTATAATGAAATGTTTATCGGCCCACAGACAGATGTAGCCCTTACATTTCATAATAGTATTAATGACATGACCACGGGTGAAAACCCTATTGCAGCCCCGCAAGCTTTTGTTAATACACAAAACCCGCAAACCATTTACCTGCGAATGACTAATACGGTAACCGGATGCTTTGCCAATGAAACCTTTACCATAAGCCTTGACAGAAGTATACCTATTGGCAAGCCACAAAACCTGGAAGAATGCGATTTTGATGAAAATGGCCTGCAATGGTTTGATTTAACCGTAAATGATGACCTGATTAAAGAAGGTAATACTACAGCAGAAGTAACATACTATACCTCTGAAGAAGATGCCCTTAACCATACAAACCCTGTTGAAACATCGTATCTCAATACAATACCTTACCAAACCCAGACCATTTGGGCAAAGATAGACAACACCGAAGGGTGCTTTGCCGAAAATATAACTACGTTTACCGTGGGCATTATTCCGTTAAAGGATATGAACCATAGTTTTAAAATCACCGATTTTAAAGAGCATGGCAATTCCATAGAAGTAATTATGGAAGAACAGGGAGAAAATTTATTTGAATATTCAATGGATGGGGCACTTTTTACGGCCTCCCCCTATTTTGGAGATCTTGACCCGGGTGTTTACACTGTCTATATACGCTCAACAGACTTATGTAAAACTATAAGTGAAGAGGTGGTAATACTTGATTATCCCAAATTTTTTACCCCAAACCTAGATGGCATACATGAATACTGGAATATTTATTACATCAGCCACTTCCCCAATGCACGCATTAGTATATTTGACCGTTACGGTAAACTGGTAAACAGTTATTTTGGTTATGAAATGGGGTGGGATGGCTACTATAACGGCAAAAGCCTACCGTCAACAGACTATTGGTTCAGACTCGATTTTGATTCAGGCCGCGCAGTAAAAGGGCATTTTTCGCTGGTACGGTAAGCCATAGTTATTTGTATGACTTTAAATAATTTCACTATACCACTAATATTCACAAAATTAATCTCATAATTTAAAGAAAACAACGTAACAGTAGTGCAAAAATTTTTATTTTTATAAAAAGTTTAACTATTGCTATGTTGTGAAAAATACACCTGCATATTTATTATGGCTGTTTTTCTTTATATGCGTGCAAACGTATGCCCAAAATGATTGCCCGGAAGCATTATACGTATGCGGCAACAGCGATTATTATGGGCTGGACGCAACAGGCATAGGCAGCATTTTGGAAATAAATTCAGACAATGCCTGTGCCAGTGGAGAAAACAATACCCTATGGCTAAAAGTAGTTATTAAAGATGGGGGTACGCTTGGTTTTGACATCATTCCTGAAAATATTGACGACCTGGGTGTAGATTTTGATTTCTGGCTGTTTGGGCCTGATGTTTCCTGTGGAGACCTTGGCACGGCCATAAGATGTTCTACTACAAACCCAAACCAGGCAGAGCTGGATTACAACACTACAGGTATGAACGCAACGGCTACAGATGTTTCTGAAGGCCCCGGGCCTGATGGAAACTCCTATGTAAACTGGATTACCGTTCAGGATGACGAAGTATATTACCTGATTGTAGACCGCCCGCATGGTGCCAGTAATTTTTCGCTTATCTGGTCGGGTACCGCTACATTTCACGAAGTACCCCAGTTTTTAAACCCTGATAACATTCCCCTGGTTATTGAGCAATGCGATAATGATGATGTTAATGATTTTAGCACGGCTTTTGACCTTACCGTGTATGAGGAAATGTTTATTGGCCCGCAAACCGATGTGGCAATAACCTACCACAACAGCAATAATGATATGATAACCGGTGAAAACCCTATAGATAACCCTGCAGCATATCATAACACATCAGATCCTCAGACCATTTACATGAGGATTACCAACCCTATTACCAATTGTTATAGTACAGAAACACTCGCCATACAGCTTACTCCGCAAATACAGGCCGGGGAACCTCAAAATTTTACAGAATGTGATACTAATCAGGATGGATTTTTCAGTTTTAATCTGGAACTTAATAATGACCTTATAAAAAATGGAAATACCGAATGTGCCGTAAGCTATTATGCTTCAGAACAGGAAGCCATAACAGCCACAACCGCCCCCCTGCCACTTATGTACCAGAATCAGGTGGCCTACACACCCGAAACCATTTGGGCAAGGCTGGAAAAAACCAATGGTTGCCTGGGGTATGATATTAAAAGCTTTACCATAAATGTAAATCCGGTACCTCAATTCAACAACCCTCAAAATATTGACCTGGATCTTTATAAATGTGACGAAGATAATGTTGACGACCTCTCAACTGTTTTTGACCTTACCGCTCATGAGGCAATGTTTACCGGTAACCAGCAAAATATTATATACACCTACCATACCACTGCTGATGCTGCTGTTTTGGGTACACCGTTTATTGATAATCCCTCAGGTTTTGCCAATACCTCTAACCCACAGCAACTATTTATACGGGCAGTAAATATGGTAACGGGCTGTAGCGCATACACTCAAATACAACTGCATGTGTTGCCCACGCCGGTGGCCCCTCTACTGCAACCTTTGCAGGAGTGCGATTTTAATAACGATGGCTTCGCAGTATTTAACCTGCAGGCTGTATTAAGCCAACTGGCTCAGGACATAAACGATGTTACTGTTACCATACATGAAACCGCAGAAGATGCCGTTCACAATGCCAACACTATTACAAATACCATCGCTTATAGTAATATTGTGGCAAACGGACAGGTGCTATATATAAGGGTTAGTGCAAATTATAACGAATGTTTTAGCGTAACCGAGCTTCAGCTGATTGTCAACCCGGTACCAGAGGCGGTAACGCCTGCTGATTATGCCCTGTGTGACAACGGGCAGGACGATACCGACGGCCAGGCCATTTTTGACCTTGGCACCGTAGCGGAAGAAGTACTGGGCGGCTTAGACACTTCGCTGTACAGTGTAAGCTATTATGATGATGAGACGAATGCCGAAAACGGCATATCGCCCATTACCACCCCGGGTGCCTACCTTAGCCCTACGGCTACGGTATACATCCGTGTTACCGAAAACGCCACAGGCTGTTATGATGTAGTGGCGCTGGAACTGATTGTGAACCCGCTGCCGGTAGTGAGCAACCCGGTACCTTACAGCCTTTGCGATGAGGACAACCCGGGCGATGAGCAGGAAGTATTTGACCTGACCACTAAGATAGACGAGATCACCGGCGGAGCCGATGGGGTAACAGTAACCTTCCACGATACCTACCAGGAAGCCGAGGGCAACACCAATGCCATTGCCACCCCTGAGGCCTACACCAATACCACTACGGTAGAAACCCTTTTTGTAAGGGTTACCGACAATGAAACGGGCTGCTACCGTATCGTACTGCTGGATGTGCGTGTAGAGCCACTACCGGTAATCGTACCGCCTACCCAGGAAGATTTAACCACCTGCGATACCAACGGTATGGGCATTGGGGTGTTTGACCTTGAGGCGCTGATAGAAGATATGGTAAACAACGGTGAAAATCTGCTATTACAGTTTTATGACACCCATGAGGATGCCGAAAATGATGTTAACCCAATTAGTAACATACAAAACTTTCAAAATGTAGATCCGTACCTACAGTTTATTTATGTACGGGTTACCGATACAATTACAGGATGCTTTAGGACCTACCAGTTAACCCTTATTGTGGAACCTGCCCCGCAGGCCCCCGATGTGGACGACCTGACCCAGTGTGACGATACAGACAACAACGGGCAGGACGGGCAGGCCTATTTTGACCTTACCGTGCAGGAGGAAAGCATTTATGAGGCCCTAGGCCTTGAGGCAGGCAGCCTGACAATACACTACTTTACCAGTGAGGAAAATGCCGATGCCGGCGCCCCGAGGATCACCACCCCGCAGCACTACTACGGCAGTGACGGGCAGATGATATGGATCCGCGTGGAAGACCCTGATACGGAGTGCTACAGCCTGACCAGCTTTACGCTGCACCTGAATGCCCCTGTGGCTGTGGTCACCCCCACACCTTTGGTGCTGTGCAACGAAGCATTGCCTAATGACGGGCAGACGGAGTTTAACCTTACCGTTAAAGATGAAGAGATCCTTGGAGTATGGGGTGTAGGCCAGGGCGACACAGTGACCTACTATGAAAGCCTTGCCGACCGGGATAACGACAACCCGATAGCCACCCCTGAGGCCTATACCAACCCGGCCCCGCCGCAGGGCAACCCCAAAACACTGCAGGTGGTGGTTACCACCCCTGAGGGCTGCAAAAGCTATACGACCCTTACCATTAAAGTGCTGCCGCTGCCGGTACCCGATACCACCCCGGATGCGCTGGTACAGTGTGATGACAACGGCAATGGCGACGGCGTGGAACCCTTTGACCTTACAGAGGCAGAGGATGACATCCGCAACAACGATAACAGTGTTATAATCACCTACTACACCAGTGAGGAAGATGCCGCCACGGGTGACAACCCGATACCCGACCCGGCCAACCATGTAAGCGGTACCGCCACAGTATGGGTACGTGTAGCTGCCAACACCGGCAACCCTAACGACCCGGTATGCTACCAGGTAGTAGCCCTGGAGCTGGTAGTGAACCCGCTTCCGGCACTGGGCGATGAAGGGGTTATTGAACCCTATGCGATCTGCGAGCCGGACACCGACGGCTTTGCCACCTTTGACTTAACGGCACATTATGATGAGATCCTGATAGGGGAAGACCCTTCGGAGTATACCATTACCTTCAGCTATAACAGCATGCCGGTACCCTATACCTATACCAATGTAGTGGCCAACAGCCAGACCATTGATGTAAAAGTAGTAAACAACGAAACCGGCTGTGAGGCCACTGCCCCGCTGACCCTGCTGGTAGAACCACAGGCGATAGCCAACCCTATAGTAGACGGGCAGCTGCAACAAACCTGTGATACCGATGGGGAGAACGACGGCTACTACAGCCCCGGCTTTGACCTTACGGTAGTGGCCCCCGAGGTACTGGGCAGCCAGGATGCAGCCATCCACCAGGTAACGTATTATGAAAGTTTTGAAGATGCCCAGGCAGGCACCAATGCCATAGCCGACCCTACAGCGTATGTGAACAGCACCCCGTATGGCATGACCATCTGGGTACGTATCATCAATACCACCACGGTAAGCGGCTGTGCCGACTTCACCAGCTTTGAGCTGCTGGTAGAGCCACTGCCAGAGCCGCAACTTACAGGTGGCACACTGTGTATAGATTATAATACAGGCGAAGTATACCGCCCTGTATTACTGGATAGCGGACTTGAAAATAATTATACATTTAACTGGTATCATGATGGGGTAGTAATTGTTAATGCAAATGGGCCTGCTTATACTGCTACCGAGCCGGGAGAATACACGGTTACCGCAACAAGCCCAAATGGCTGTGTTTCGGTGCCTATTGCGCCTGTGACGGTAAACTTGGGCGGCCCTGCCAGCCCCATTGCATCGGGCTATATTGTAGGCAATGAGCTTTCAGATACTAAAACACTTACTGTATTGGTAGAAGGCTATGGACAATACCAGTACAGCCTTTCGCCCGAAGGCCCTTGGCAAAACAGCAATGTGTTTACAGACGTACCCCTTACAATACAAAACATATATATAAGGGATACTGCAGGAGACTGTGACGCAGTAATTTTAACCAATATACAGGTGATTGATTATCCGCCTTATTTCTCTCCAAATGAAGATGGTTTTGAAGACTATTGGAATATAAACGGCCTAAATGGCCATCCCGAAGCTCGTATTTATATTTTCGACCGCTACGGAAAATTATTAAAACAACTTGCATCCAACAGCAAAGGATGGGACGGCAGCTATAATGGGCATAAACTGCCCGCAAGCGATTACTGGTTTACGCTGGAGTTTGGAAGTGGTCAAAATATGAAAGGGCACTTCTCGCTAATACGATAAATGCCCAAATTAAAATATTAAAATGAAAAAACTATTACTCCTCTTTCTTATAATTACCGCCCCGGCTATTGCACAAAAGGAAGCCAATAATTGGTTTTTCGGTAAAAATGCAGGAATACATTTTCTTGATGACGGATCTGTAGAACCTCTTCCGGGCGGGCAAATGGTAACTAACGAAGGATGCAGTTCAATATCGGATGAAGAAGGGAATTTATTATTTTATACTGATGGGCGTACCGTTTGGGACCGTAACCACATAATAATGCCTAATGCTGATTATTTTGGCGGCACAGGCCTTTTGGGCGACCCCTCCAGTACCAATTCGGCTATTATAGTTCCTAAAAAGGGAAGTCCGGATATCTATTATATTTTTACAGTAGATGAGCCACACCATACCAATGCCTCGGTATATCCCGCTCAATATACCGGCTCTTATTTAGAATCAAACGGCGAACAAATTATAGAACAATTTATACCTGACGCTGACGATGGATTGAATAATGGTTTGAATTATTCGGTAGTAGACCTTTCAATAACCGGAGCTAACGGAAGTATTGGAGATATTACAGACAAAAACATTCATCTGCTCACTTATGATCCCGATGACATTGACCAGGCTAAATATAAATGCTCAGAAAAAATAACTGCAGTAAAAAGCCAGAATAACGGCTTTTGGGTAGTTACCCATTTTATAGATACCTTTTATGCCTTTTTTGTAAATGAAAATGGCGTAAACACTACACCCGTTACTACACAACTTGCACCGGTTGTACCTACAAGCGGTTACAGGCGTAATGGCATTGGGTGCATAAAATCCTCGCCAGATGGCGATTACCTGGCTATAGTACATAACCAGTTAGGAACCCAGACAGGGGGAACTGCCGATAATGGTGTGGTATATTTATACGATTTTGATAACAATACCGGTACTTTAGCCAACCCTTTACTCATAAAAAACAATTCTAAACCCTATGGCATTGAGTTTTCCGCACAGTCAAAAAAACTGTATGCGAGCTTTGAAATGCTTAATGGCTATGGGGGGCTGCACCAATATGACCTGTTAAGCAGCAATATCCCTGCTTCAGACCAGTTAATAGGCGATGTTACCGGGACTGCGTTACAACTTGGCCCAAACGGAAAAATTTATGGAGCTATTAATGGAGCCGTTTCGTTATATGTCATCAATAGCCCGGAAGAAGACGGTTCTGCCTGTAATTTTATTAATAATGCTATACCCCTGCCGGCAGGCACACGGAGTGTGTTTGGCCTGCCACCGTTTATTACTTCGCTGTTTTCAGGAAATATTGTTGTTAGCAATATGTGTTTTGGAAATACTACCCAATTTAAAATAAATACAATGGGTAGCTTTGATTCCATTACGTGGGATTTTGGGGATGGCAGCCCAACATCTACTGATATTGAACCTGAACATCAATATGCCGGCAGCGGTATATATACTGTTACGGCTACCATAATAAAAGATGATGATACTATTGTTATAGAAAAGGAAGTTACTATATACGTGGTGCCTGTAGCCAACACCGCCCCGGACCTTACAGAATGCGATCCAGATAATGACGGCATAACTACATTCAGCCTTTCTGACAATGATGCCGAGGTTTTAGGGACACAAAGCGATGCAGATTTTACAGTACGCTATTTTGCTTCTCAGGCAGATGCCGATACAAACTCGCAAGTATTAAATGCTATATTATATTCTAATACAAACAACCCGCAAACTATATATGCGCGTGTACAGAATAAAGGTAATACAGATTGCTATGCTGTAACGAGTTTCACTATCAATGCTTTGCAGGCTCCCGAGTTACTGGTTACTGAATTTGCTACCTGTGATGAGGATGCAGACGGGGATGATACTAACGGTCAGGTAATTTTTGACCTTGAGGAAGCCACCATTGCATTATTGGGCGATGATGCACCGGATTATACTGTAGTATATTATGCCTCACAGTCCAATGCGCAAAGTGAGACCACGCCCCTGCCCCAGCAATTTTACAATACGGTGGTCAACAGCCAGGTTATTTATGCACATATTACCAATAATACGTTTACAAACTGTTTTAGTATAGAACCTGTTACGCTTATTGTAAACCCGCTGCCTGTTGATATACAAAATGCTGCCCTCATACAGTGTGATACCGAATTTAATGCCGATGGCATAACACAGTTTAATTTAACGGAAGCAGATAACTATTTTACCAATGGCGATGCCGATTTAACAGTGAGTTATTTTACCGAAACAGATGATGCTGAAAATGAAATAAGCGCATTAACCGGAGCCTACACTAATACTACCAACCCCGAAACGGTGTATGCGCGGGTAAGTAACACTTTAACAGGCTGCTACAGGGTTATGCCGCTTGTGTTACAGGTAAATACCGTTACGCCCAATGTGCTTACCATGGAGCGGTGTGATGATGATGGCACCGAAGACGGCCTGGCTGAATTTACCCTTACCGATTTAGGGCTGGAGTCTGCCGGAACTACCGTAACATATTATACCAATGTAACTGATGCCCTGTTAGAACAGAATGCAGTAGGAGATACTTATACCAATGTACAGGAAAATGAGGAGGATGTATATGCCCGTATTGAAACCAATAACGATTGTACCGCCATACAGCAAATTAAGCTGATTGTACATCCGCTGCCTGATGTTCCGTATGATGAAACAGCTATTGTGTGTGTAAACACCGGAGATTATATTGTCTTAGATGCCGGTGTTGCTGGCGCCAATTTTACCTATTTATGGTCTAACGGGTCAATAACAAAAACCATTATAGTAAACCAACCCGGTACGTATACTGTATTGATAACTGATACTTCCCATAGTACGCTTTGCCAAAAACAAAAAACAATAACTGTATTGCCGGGTGATGTAGCTGTAATTAATGATATATTGGTACATGACCTGACTGATAATAACACCATTACAGTGCTGGCCTCTCCTGCCAGTAATGTAGATACCGTATATATGTACAGTATTGATGAACCTGATGGCCCATGGCAGGCAGGTAATTATTTTGAAAATGTTTCGCCAGGCATACACACCGTATATGTATATGATACTAACGGTTGCGGTATTGTAAAAAAACAGGTAGCAGTGCTTGGAATACCTAACTATTTTACCCCCAATGCCGATGGGCAGCACGATTACTGGAATGTTATTGGTATTAATGGCCCCGGAAACTATAATAGTAAAGTGTATATTTTTGACCGTTACGGTAAACTTATTACTAAAATAAAACCGCAAAGTATTGGCTGGGACGGCACATACAACGGCAGGCCCATGCCCTCTACCGATTACTGGTATTTAATAGAACTGGAAGACGGAAGAACAGTAAGGGGACATTTTAGTATGGTACGGTAACTATTTAAAATTATCGAATCAGAATTTTATAAAATAAAAAAGCCACAGCAAGATACACTTGTGTGGCTTTTTTTATTATTATGTAGCGTGTTTTAAGCTATTTTAAAACGCTTACGGTCATTTTCTGTAAGATAGATTTTACGCAGGCGCAGGCTCTTAGGCGTTACCTCAACATACTCATCTTTCTGTATGTATTCCAACGCTTCTTCCAGGGAGAATTTAACCGCGGGGATAATCCTTGCTTTATCATCTGCACCTGATGAACGTACGTTTGAAAGTTTTTTGGTTTTGGTTACGTTAACCGTCATATCATCACCACGGCTGTTTTCTCCAATAACCTGTCCTTCATAAATATCTTCGTTAGGGTCAACAAAAAACTTGCCCCTGTCCTGAAGTTTATCAATAGAGTAAGGGATAGCCTTACCATTTTCCATAGAAATAAGCGAACCGCTCAAACGTCCCGGTATTTCGCCCCTGTATGGCTGATACTCCAAGAAACGGTGTGCCATAATAGCTTCACCTGCTGTTGCAGTAAGTAGCTGGTTACGCAGGCCTATAATACCACGAGAAGGGATAAGGAATTTTACAATCATCCTTTCACCTTTAGGTTCCATGCTAAGCATCTCGCCTTTACGCAGGGTTACAAACTCAACTGCACGTCCGCTAAGGTTTTCCGGCAAGTCAATAGTAAGCTCTTCAATAGGCTCGCATTTAACGCCATCTACCTCTTTTATGATAACCTGTGGCTGGCCTATCTGCAGCTCATAACCTTCGCGCCTCATCGTTTCTATAAGTACCGATAAGTGTAGTACACCTCGGCCAAATACCATAAATTTATCGGCACTGTCAGTATCTGCAACACGCAGTGCAAGGTTTTTTTCAAGTTCTTTAGACAATCTGTCTTTAATGTGGCGTGAGGTAACAAATTTACCTTCTTTACCAAAGAAAGGAGAATCGTTAATAGTGAAAAGCATACTCATGGTAGGCTCATCAATAGCAATAGAGGTAAGCGCTTCAGGATTTTCAAAATCGGCAACCGTATCGCCAATTTCAAAACCTTCAAGGCCCACAATGGCACATATATCGCCGGCAACAACCTCACTTACTTTTAAGCGGCCAAGGCCTTCAAAAGTGTGTAATTCCTTTATTTTTGATTTGCTTATTTTACCATCGCGCTTAACAAGGCTTATATTCATACCTTCTTTAAGTATGCCCCTTTGCAGGCGGCCTATGGCAATACGCCCGGTAAAGCTGCTAAAGTCTAATGATGTAATAAGCATTTGTGGCGTACCTTCAGATACTTTTGGTGCAGGAACGTGCTCCAGTACCATATCTAAAAGCGGCTCTATATTTTCAGTTTTATTTTTCCAGTCATCGCTCATCCAGTTTTGCTTGGCCGAACCGTATACGGTAGGGAAATCAAGCTGCCATTCTTCTGCGCCAAGCTCAAACATCAGGTCAAACACTTTTTCATGTACTTCTTCCGGAGTACAGTTTTCTTTATCAACCTTATTGATAACCACGCAAGGCTTAAGACCAAGGTCTATAGCTTTTTGAAGCACAAAACGTGTTTGTGGCATTGGGCCTTCAAAAGCATCCACAAGCAGTAATACGCCATCGGCCATGTTTAATACACGCTCTACCTCGCCACCAAAATCGGCGTGACCAGGGGTATCAATAATATTAATCTTAGTACCTTTATAAGTAACCGATACGTTTTTAGAGGTAATTGTAATTCCCCTTTCACGTTCAAGGTCGTTATTATCCAGTATCAGGTCGCCGGTGTTCTCATTTTCGCGGAACAGTTGGCAATGGTACATAATTTTATCAACCAGGGTAGTCTTTCCGTGGTCAACGTGGGCAATAATTGCAATGTTTCTAATAGCAGCCATCTTCGTTTTTTTGAAGCCGCAAAGGTACATTTTATTTCGAGAAAAAAAACATTAATTATGAGCAAGTTAGCCAAAAACGCATTTAATAATATACTATAAACGGTATAGTAACCTTATGGAGGCCATTTTGCACTACAGGCTGAATAAAAAAATCCCCGGAAAAAGCATTCTTCGGGGATAAAATCCTAAAAATTAAACCTGATTATAATTTAGCGGGCACTACCAATTGCTGTAGTGGTTTAAACTCCTCCATATCCATACCCCCTTTTTGTATTAGCGATACTATGGTTAGTATATTATCGGGTGTCATGTTATTGCCCAATACACGTATTATACCAAATCCTTTGTTTTTATTATGGGCAAATATTACAAACTCTTCTATATCCTCACCTTCAGTAAGCGTATTAACCGAAACCCCATTGCCGCCTGAATTGAATTTGATCAGTTCATCATAATGGTCTTTCTTTAAAAGCGCTTTCACGCTGTCGCGCTCTGCAGTATATTCACCCTGATTAGTGCTGTCTGCCTTAAACATGAGTATATTAAATTTATGGAGCGAATTTAAAGCTTCTTTTTCTTTTTCGGAAAGTGATAAACTATCGGTTTTTATAAAAGAAGGCGCTATATCTAATGCCATAAAGCCTTTTTTATGAGAGTGTTCCACATAATATTTTTGCAGGGTAGGCTCACTGTTGCATGAAACAACTAACAGGGCAAACAGCACTATAAAAACGGTCTGTTTCATACTTATTATTTTTTAGAGGCCTTTTTAAGCGCTTCGCCACCGGGCAGGTCCATCTTATCAGTAAGTACCGATAAATCATTAAGATCAAAATTACCTGTAAGCGACATGATTACGGTATCTTTATTGCCGCCCCCGCCTTCTATAAACATAAGCAGCTCTTTAACCTGGTTTGCCGTAGCGCCCGATTTTACATATATTTTAATACTGCTCCCCCCTTCGGATATGCGCATTAATTCATCCAGCGCAGTACTTTTGAGGTAACCGTCTACTGTGCCTTTCATCTCTGCGGCAATTTTGCTGTTAGATGTTGAAAAAACCTTAAGGTTACTCAGTTTTTTAACAAGGTCAAGATATTGTTGTGCCTCCTTATCTTTAGAATCCATCTCGATTTTACCAATAAGCTCGAACATTTTTTTGGTAACCACTACAGTAGTAACCTGTTCGCGCCCATCAAACTTATCAAATACCGAAGACTGGGCAAAAAATGCCGAAGGCATCATTACAAATAATAAGGCAATAACTATTTTATTCATTTTATTTTTTTTTCAGTTTTTCAAAGTCATTAAGATTAATGTTTCCGGTAAATGAGCATACCACTACCTGATTATCCTTAGTACCTTCAACAAATATAAAGCATTCTTTTATCAGCGCAGGGTCATTACCCTGTTTTGCATATATTTTTACTTTTGTACCTTCTTTATTAAATGTCATTAACTCTTCCAGCTTATTGCTTTTGAGGTACGCAGCTGCAGTACTTTTTAGTTCGCCTGCCAGTTTTACATCTTTGGTGGTAAAAACTTTAAGCTTGTCAAAATCCTTAATCATGTTTACATACTCCTTAGAGTCTTTACCGGCAATATCAGTATCTATACTGCCTAAAATTTCAAACATTTCTTTGTTAACAACAAGGGTTTCCATACCCTCACGGTCTTCAAACTTATCAAAAGCGGTTTGAGAAAAGCCTGCAAAAGATACAAGGGCTAAAACGGTGGTTACTATTAATCGTATCATCTTTTTTTATATTTTATTTGTTACTCTTTAAAAATTTTTTCTTTAGATTTTTCATACTTTTCAATATACGTCATGCTTGCCACACCCACATTTACATTTTGTGAAAGCATGTTAAGGGCTTTCTGAGTTTCCCTGAAGGCTACTTCGGGATCATCATACGTACCCAGTTCATTACTATTATCCTGATAATTAAACCAGGTAACTATACCCAGCAACATCACTACGCTTGCAGCAACCGATAACCACACTGCCTTTGGCTTTTTGGTTTTTAGTGGTACGGTTTTTTCAAACTTTAGTTGAGATGCATGTTCAAAATACCCAAACATTGGGCGGTACTGCTCCAGATGCGGCGCCACGCCCGGAGAAGTAAAATATTGTTTCAGTTGCTTTTCTTCGGTAATAGTTGTTTCAGCATTAAAATACCTTTCAAGCAATTTTTCAGTTTCTCTTAATTCCATAGCTGTGCTTTTTTATCAATTCTTCCCGTATCGTTTTCCTTGCCCGTGATAAAGCCACTCTTACAGCGGTCTCATTCATATCCATTATTTTGGCAATTTCATCATATTCATATTGTTCTACATCTCGCATTTGCAATATCAGCCGCTGCTGCTCCGGCAAATGCTGCATCAGCTTTTCGGCCCACTCCCAGCTGTCGCGGTCTTCTGCCTGTTGTTGCAGCCCGGCCTGGCCATCGGTATAATTAGAGTGCACAATACGCATTTCTGTAGCACGTTTGGACTTTAGCTGGTCCAGGCAGTAGTTTTTAGTAATGGTCATAGCAAGTGCTTCAACGCTTTTATAACTTTCAAGCTTACTTTTATTGTTCCATAATTTCACCAAAACCTCCTGCGTAGCATCTTCAGCTTCTTCTGTACTTACCAGAAGCCTTTTTGCGAGCCGGAACACCCTGTCCTTAAAAGGAGCTATTACTTTTATAAACTCCGATTGATTCATGCCAATCCTTGTTTGTTTCTTGGTTATACAGTGTAGACGATTAGCCTGTTTTTTTGTTACAAATAATATTAAAATAATTAAATTTACGTTTTTAATCTAAAAGATTTGCTTAATGAAAAAGATATGGATATCGCTATTGCTGCTTATTACGGGTAGTTTTGTATGGCAGGGGTGCGAAGATATGGACGATACTGCCGTACCTGTAAATGATTTTATATGGAAAGGGCTAAACCTGTATTACCTGTGGCAGCAGGAAGTGCCTAACCTTGCAGATGACCGTTTTGCGAACCAGGGTGAGCTGAATAGTTTTTTGGAGTCTTACCCAAACCCCGAAGCGCTTTTTCATAGCCTGTTATATCAGCCTGGCACGGTAGACCGCTGGAGCGTGTTGTTCTCTGACTTTACAGTATTGGAAAATTTGTTACAGGGCGTATCTACGAGTAACGGGGCCGATTTGGGGCTGGTATATGTAACCCCGCCTGCCGACCCGGACAACCCGGCGCCTGATTTACCTATTTTTGGTTATGTGCGCTACGTTATGCCTAATACCGATGCGGCTGATAAAGGCGTACAACGCGGCGATATATTTTATGCCGTAAACGGTACAACACTTACCAATTCTAATTATAGCTCTCTTTTAGGGCAGGAAACATATACTCTTAACCTTGCTGATTATAACAGTGGTGCCATAACCCCTAACGGGCAGGAGGTGACGCTTACAAAATCTCAATATGCCGAAGACCCCGTGTACCGAACCAATGTGGTTACCCGGGGCAGCCACACCATAGGCTACCTGATGTATAATGGTTTTTATAGCAATTATGATAACCAACTTAATGCCGCCTTTGGCGAACTGGCTTCGCAAAATGTTAATGAACTGGTACTGGACCTAAGATATAACTCTGGAGGCTCTGTGCGTACGGCTACTTACCTTGGCAGTATGATTACCGGGCAGTTTAACGGGCAGCTTTTTGCCAAACAGCAATGGAACAGTAAGCTGCAGGCCTATTATGAGAGTGAAAATCCGCAATCGCTTATTAACCGCTTTACCGATAAGCTTTCAAACAACCAGCCTATAAACAGCCTTAACCTTAACCGTGTTTATATACTTACCACCTCATCTACCGCCTCGGCCAGTGAGCTGGTTATTAACTGCCTTAAGCCCTATATAGATGTAGTGGTTATAGGCGGCACTACTACGGGTAAAAATGTAGGGTCTGTTACGCTTTATGATTCGCCTGACTTTTCCCGCCGCAATGTAAACGGAAGCCATAAATATGCCATGCAGCCCATTGTGCTTAAAACGGTAAATAATGATGGTTATGGCGATTATTTTGAAGGCATCCCCCCAACTATGGAGATGCACGAAGACTTAGACAACATGGGGGTTTTGGGCGAACCTACCGAGCCATTTTTTGCCGCTGCCATAGCCGATATTACCGGTAGCGGAAGGCCGGGACGTTTTAGCCGCCCGGATATATTTACCCAGTTTAAAGACACAAAAAGCATGAGGCGTATGGGCGATGAAATGTATATAGAAGAAATGCCCGAAGGCTCTTTACTGTTACTGAAAGACCTGCAATAGCAGGCATTAATATAACCAGACAGGCCCCGCAATTGCGGGGCCTGTCTGGTTATATTATGTTATAAATATTAGAATCCTCTGTTTATATCAAATCCTTCCAGATACTCGGCAACGCGTTTAACAAACTGCCCGCCAAGGGCGCCATCTACCACGCGGTGGTCATAACTGTGGGTAAGGAACATTTTTTGGCGGATGCCTATAAAATCGCCTTCCGGGGTTTCTATAACAGCAGGTACTTTGCGTATGGCACCCAGTGCCAATATACCTACCTGCGGCTGGTTTATAATAGGTGTGCCAAAAACACTGCCAAATGAGCCTATATTGGTTACGGTATAAGTACCTCCCTGTGTATCATCGGGTTTTAGTTTGCCGTTACGCGCACGGTTGGCAAGATCATTTACAACCTTTGCCATACCTACCAGGTTAAGCTGGTCGGCATTTTTAATTACCGGCACTATAAGGTTACCATTAGGCAGGGCTGCTGCCATACCCAGGTTAATATTTTTCTTTTTAATAATATAGTCGCCATCTACGCTAATGTTTACCATTGGGAAATCTTTCAGCGCTTTGGCAACAGCCTCCATAAATATTGGGGTAAAGGTTAATTTTTCTCCCTCGCGCTTTTCAAACTCATTTTTAACCTTATTGCGCCATTTTACAATATTGGTTACATCAACTTCTATAAACGATTGTACGTGTACCGAAGTTTGTACGCTTTGTACCATATGGTGCGATATCAGCTTGCGCATACGGTCCATTTCTACAATTTCATCCTGCCCGTTAACCGAAACCGGTTTAACTGTTTCAGGTTGCGGTGCACTAAACACTTCTTTAGCCGATTTTTGTACTCCGTTTTGCTTGCGGTTGCCTATATAATCAAGTATATCTGTTTTGGTTACGCGGCCATCTTTGCCGGTTCCGTTTATGGTTTCCAGCTCTGCCACGGTAACACCTTCTTCTTTGGCGATATTTTTTACCAGTGGAGAAAAGAATTTATCTGAAACCGAAAAATCCTGAGGAGTACTAACGGCAGCTTTTGCGCTACTCATAAGTTCTTCTACCGCTTCAGCCTGTGCTACATTATCATTATCAGGGTGTGCTTCATGCTCTGCTGCGGGAGCTTGTGTGGCAACAGTGGCATCCGTTTCAATATATGCAAGGGTTTGGCCTACCTGTACTACATCATTTTCTTTAAATAATATATCGGTAATTGTACCCGAAACTTCAGAAATTACTTCAGAGTCTACTTTATCGGTAGCTATTTCCAGCACCGCCTCATCTGCATCAACAGTATCGCCTACACTTTTTAGCCAGTTGGTAATGGTTGCCTCTGCAACACTCTCGCCCATTTTGGGTAATTTAAGTTCAAATTTTGCCATATTGATAACGTAAAGCTGAAATTTATTGTTATGGTTGCGAATTTACTAAAAAAACACGTAGCAACCCGCCTAATTGCTGTATTAAGAAAAATATAAATTTTTAAAATGTTATTACCTGCCCCCTGTCGTTACTGCTGTTGCTGCCAATAATAAAGCTGCTGCCGGCAGGCCTTATTTTAAAGGTACAGTTTTTATGAGCATGCTGCTGCATGATGTCTATAATTTTTTTAAAGCTGTAAAACTCATTGTCAAAAATATATTCAGTACCTTCTTTGTAATCTTCTATATCAGCAAGTGCACACAGCACAACTTTTTTATCCAGTTTTTGCTGTAGTTTTGAAAGAAGTACCGTATTTTCTGAAACCAGCATATACACTTTGGGATTAAAAACCGGGCCCTTCTGGTTTTTCTTTACTAAAGAAAAAAACAGTGCTCCTGCCCGCATAAATACGTCAAAAACAGGAGCGGCTTTAAAGTGTTTTTTATAAAAAAACTGCATCGCCTCCCGGAAACGCTCCATATACTTTTTGTCTTTTACGGTGCTTTCGCCTTTGTAATGAATTACAGAAGTCTCCGGATAATACCAGTTTTGCCTGCCCATTTTGGCTATAGTGTAAGACAGGTCTATGTCATCGCTGTACATAAAACAGTCTTCATCAAAACCGCCTGCCTCAAGGTACAGGCTACGCTCCATTACCATAAAAGCCCCTACCAGTATATCTACCACGCCGGTTTCATTAGGCGTAAGGTGTTGGGCATAGTATTGGTTGAACATTTTTTGCCTGCCAAAAAATTTGTATAGCCCAGCTATTTTTGTAACCGCTACCCATGGTGTGGGCACCCCCCTTTTACTTTCGGGTAAAAAGTTGCCTTTGCCATCTATTAACTTTGCCCCCACAATGCCTGGGTTGTTAAGAGTTTCAATAAAGCTGAGTATTTTTTCAAAAGTATCTTCGGCTACTACAGTATCGGGATTTAATATGCAAAGATACTTGCCCCTGGCGTGCTGCACCCCTATATTATTACCTTTTGGGAAACCGGCATTCTCCTTATTTTCAATTAAAGTAATGTGCGGAAAGCGCGCCCTCATCATGGCACAGCTATCATCCGGGGAGTTATTATCTACAACAATAATTTCACCATCAATATTTTTAAGCGCCTGCTGTACACTAAGTACACATTGCTCTAAAAACCAGCGTACATTATAGTTAAGTATTATTACCGAAAGCTGCATGACGCAAATATAAATATTTTAGGGCGCAGCTTAAACAAAAAAAGCGCTCCCCTGGCGGGAAACGCTTTTAAAACCAACTAACCAATCAATCATTATTATGAAATCTCTATCATCCTTTTAGCTTTTGGCAAAGCTTCTTCTTTTTTAGGGAGTGTAATTTTTAGCACACCATCCTGATATGCTGCATTAATTTCTTCTTCGTTTATTGTTTCTGGCAACGTAAACGCTCTTTTAAACGAGCTGTGTACAAACTCCCTGCGGGTAAATTTACCTTCCTGCTGGTCAGTCTTTTCATTGCTTACTTCAGCAGAAATGGTTAACAGGTCATTATCAATTTCAATGTTGAAATCTTCTTTTTTCATACCGGGAGCAATAAGCTCAACGGCAAAAAGTCCGTCTGTTTCTTTAATGTTTACAGGTGGTACTGTTTTGTTTACTAACTGGCTTCCGCCTGCCCAGTCTTTAAATAATTCATCTACCACTGATGGGAAAAATACGGGGCTGTTTCTTTTAACTAAGTTCATGGCTATACTATTTTTGTTTGACAATTTATTTTGTTTATTCATAACTAACAATAAACAATTGTTGTACCAGCACAAAAACAACTGACTTTTTGTCATTTTTAATGACTTTTTGTCGTGGTTATATTTAAACTATTATTATATTGAAATCATTACAGCCATTTTTTCATGTAAAATCACATAATGAAGTCGATGAAGTAAAACTATAATTGTTTGTAACTATAGCAAAGAGCGATCAGATTTTTAAATTTGCAACCGATTTTGCAATACGTTCTGAAAGGCTGTTGAGCCATGCCAGTTGCTCGGTAATAAGGTGGGCTTCTTCCATCTTCAGGTTATACTCATCTTCATTTTCATCTGCAACTGTTTCCAGTTCCTTTGCCCGTATATTTTTAAGTTCGTTAAAATGTTGGGCTGCTTCATCATCCTGACCTTTTACCGCAGCTTCTGCCCGTACGTCCATACTGATCAGCGTAACAGCCTGCTGTAAGTTATCCAGTATTTTGGTTACCGTTTTATTAAAAAAAGGTGAAGCTTCGTAGGTTTTATGGTTTTGTATAAAAGTGCCCATTGAGGCGAGGGAAGACAGCATGGTGTGGTTAAGTACCGCCAGCTTATATACATGGTGTTGCTGCTTTTGTTTTGATTTAGGTTCCTGCAACATACGCTGATAGCTGGACATTAGGTTACCAAGGGAAACAAACGCATTTTTACGCGCCAGCCTGTACTCGGTTGTTACGGCTCCTTTTTTATTGTACTGCTGCGCTATCTGCTTTAAGTATTCCTGGTTAGCCTCTATTGCTTTCTTTATAAAGCCCGGCACATTCATAAACTCCCACGATGGCCAAAAGAAATAGTTACCCAAAAAGGCAAGCAACGCCCCAACAAGCGTATCCAGCACGCGATATTGTATTACTTTATTAATATCCGGCGTAAGCATACTATATAAAAATATTACATAAATAGTAATAAAGGTTGCCCCTACCCTGTAATTTATAGCCGTAAAAGTATACCCCAGCAGCATGGCTACTATAGCCAGCGTGCCTATAATTACAGGCTGGTGAAAAACACTTAAAAAAGCAAAGGCTATAATACCACCCAAAATAGTACCCGCAATACGGTGGTACGATCGTTTTTTGGTAAGCCCATAACCAGGGCGCATAATTACCACAATAGTCAGCAATATCCAGTACACATTTTGCAACGGCATAAGCGCGCCTATTACAAACCCCAATGCAATAGACAGGGCAAGGCGCAACGATAGCCTAAAAATAGCCGATGAAAAACTCAGGTTATCCCAAAGGGTTTTTAGTGGAAAATATTCCGGTTCTATAAACCGGTACACTTCTTTATAGCGATTTTTATCCAGATACCTTAATGATAATTTATAGGTAAACGATTTCTCTATAATATCAATCTTCCTGATCTGGTTTTCGGCATAGTGTTGCATACTCATCAGCATCCATACATTTTCAGCAGCACTGTTGGCTGCTTTAGCGTATTGTGTAACCGAGTTACGAAAGGATACCAAATCTTCCTTAAGGCTGTGTTTTGTGTTTAGTTTACGCTTGACAATAATATCCCTGCTCATTTTTTTGAGCCGGGCTGCCATATTATAGGCAAGGTTTTGGTAGGTATTCAGAATTTCTGAATGGCCATCAAATTTCTGGTGCAGCGTGGTATGGTCAAAAGAAGTTGATAGTGCCAGCTCCAGTATTTCAACCAGCGATATAAATGCTAGCAGCATCCTGCGGTTACGCGTAGAGCCCCCGGCATTAGAGCGGTTGCGCATTAATACTTCCCTGAGATTATCATGAATAGTATTGATTTCTACCTGCAGGTCCAGTTGTTTTTTAGTGATTTCGTCACGGTTTGCCGATGCTGTCCATAAATCGCCGCGTAGCTTCAAGTATTTAGAAGTAAGCCTTAAACAATCAGCTATCTGTAATTCGGTATAACGATATGGGCTGAGTATATTAAACGTAACAGAAAGCAGCATATAAAACAGGCCGCCCCCAAACATTAGCAATGCATTGGTAAACATTTCGGCACCACTGTGCAAATGCCCGGTACCAAGAGCTATAGCCAAAAGCCCGCTAAAAGATATCATGGTGGCACGCTGCCCAAATACCGAAAGCATAGAGAGGAAAAATACCAGCAGCGTTACTAACGGGTAAAAAAGCCACTTAAAATCGTACAGCAGGTTTACCATAAGGGTACTGCCTGCAACAATTACAGCAGCCACCAGCAGGCCGCGTATGCGGTGCGGCATGTTACTAGGTATATCGGCAGGGTATACCAGTAGCGCGCCAAGCGCTACGGTAAATGCTATATCACTGTACCCCAACAGGCTTAGCCCTACAGCGGGCAATACTGCAGCTACCGTTACCACAACGGCACGGGTAAAATTAACACTGTCTGTAAATTCTTTTAATTTTTGTAACATAGCTTATACCGGCAAAGGTAGCAATTGCGCATTTTAATAGTTAGCACAGGCTAAAATTCTCACAAATATTTAGCACTTATAAAGCCGGGGGCAAATCCATTTTAATTTACTATTTTTGCAAATTGAAAAAAGGGACTGCACCCCCCTGTAAAACTATAGTTATGATTTTACCGATAGTTGGATACGGAGATCCGGTACTTAGAAAAGAAGCAAGTGAAATACCAAAGGATTACCCTAACCTTAAACAGATAATATCTGATATGTTTGAAACCATGTACAACGCCAATGGCGTTGGGCTGGCTGCACCGCAGGTTGGGTTATCTATACGGCTTTTTGTTATAGATACTTCGCCATTTGAAGATGATGAAGACCTTAGCGAAGAAGAACGCAATATACTTTCCGGATTTAAAAAGGCTTTTATAAATGCTGTTATTACAAAAGAAGAAGGCGAAGAGTGGTGCTTTAACGAAGGCTGCCTGAGTATACCCGATGTGAGGGAAGACGTATACCGCAAAGAAAAAATAACTATTGAGTATTATGACGAAAACTTTGTGAATCATACCGAAGAGTACTCCGGCCTTATAGCACGTGTAATACAACATGAATATGACCATATTGAGGGAATTTTATTTACCGATAAAATATCAACCCTTAAAAAGCGTTTGATTAAAAAAAGGCTTGAAAATATAATGGAGGGCAAAGTAAGGGCTGATTATAAAATGAAATTTATAGCCAAAAAAGGCAGATAATTTTTGTTTTTTTAAGCAAACATCAGATATTTGTGCCCCTTGAAAAATAAAAAAGAGAAACAATGAGTATTGAAAAAATATTAGCGATATCTGGCAAGCCGGGATTATACGAACTAAAAGTACAGACACGTACCGGTTTTGTGGCAGAATCGCTTATTGATGGTAAAAAAATTACCGTAGGCCTAAGAAATAACGTAAGCCTGCTTACAGAGATTTCTGTATATACGTATAATGAAGAGGTAAGGCTTGCAGAGGTTTTTAGGGCCATTGCAGAGAAAGAAGATAACGGCCCGGCCATATCTCATAAAGAAGACAACGCCAAACTGGAAGAGTATTTCCGTGAAGTATTGCCAGAATATGATGAAGACAGGGTGTATGTTTCTGACATAAAAAAAATAGTAAACTGGTATAACCTGCTGCAATCTAAAGGGCTTGTAAGTAAAGAGACCCCTGCTGAAACGGCAACCGAAGCGGAAGCGCCGGAAGTTACCGAGGCTGCAGAAGCCAAAACCGAAGAATAATATAATCGTCTTAGTTATATAATAAAAATCCTGCCCTTACTATTTTAGTGGCAGGATTTTTTATTTTTACATAAAATCCTGATACTACATGAATACCAGACAACAGCAACTTGATGCCTTTAACCGCCTGCTTGATATAATGGATGACCTGCGCGAAAAATGCCCGTGGGATAAAAAGCAGACCCTGCAAAGCCTGCGCCACCTTACTATTGAAGAAACCTACGAACTGGGCGATGCCATACTGGATAATGATTTGCAGGAGGTAAAAAAAGAACTGGGCGATATATTGCTACACATAGTATTTTATGCCAAAATAGGTAGTGAAACCGAAGACTTTGATATTGCCGATGTCGCTAATAGTATCTGTGAAAAGCTGATACACCGCCACCCTCATATTTATGGTGGTGTAACGGTTGAAAACGAGGAGGAAGTAAAACAAAACTGGGAAAAACTGAAATTAAAAGAGGGTAAAAAATCTGTTTTAGAAGGGGTACCCAAAAGCCTTCCCGCGCTTGTAAAAGCCAGCAGGATACAGGATAAAGCCAAGGGTGTGGGCTTTGACTGGGAAGAACCCAATCAGGTTTGGGAAAAGGTGCAGGAGGAAATTGCAGAATTTCATGAAGAGGTTAAAACCGGCGACCCTGAAAAGATTGAGGGTGAATTTGGCGATGTACTGTTTTCGCTGATTAATTATGCCCGTTTCCTGAAAATTAACCCGGAAGATGCCCTTGAGCGCACTAATAAAAAATTTATTAAGCGTTTTACCTACCTTGAAAGCAAAGCTGCCGAAATGGGAAAATCTTTAGCGGATATGACCCTGGCAGAAATGGATGTTTTTTGGAACGAAGCCAAAAAAATGTAATTTTCTTTCACAATTTGTACATTTAGTAACGCTGTAGTGTGAAATATAAATAAAGGGCTGCCATTTGGCTGCCCTTTATTTATAGGTAGTTATGTATATTCTTAAAATTAATCATTCACAATAACCCATTCACCCGAAGCTACCATAGTTTCCGCTTTTTTAAACTTCATGGTTTCGGTTTTACCACTCATCACGTGCTTGATGGTAACTACATCGTTACGGTTAATTTTTGGTGCGTCACGCACTATGGTTTCAGTTACCTGTGGCCTTCCACCGCCGCCCTGATTTTGGGCTACCTGGCGTGCCTGAGATGCCATTTCATCGGTATTAAGCACTTCGCCTTTGCTCTCGGTATATTTTTCACGTGGCTGTGCTGGTTGCTGCTTAGCCTCCTGTATGTCGGCCTGGTTTTGTACCGGCAGGTCTGCCTTAAACAGGAATGATATTATCTCGCGGTTAATGCCGTCAACAGTTTTCCTGAAAAGCTTAAGTGCCTCAAATTTATAAATCAGCAACGGGTCTTTCTGCTCGTGCACTGCAAGCTGAACAGATTGTTTAAGCTCATCCATTTTACGAAGGTGCTTTTTCCAGGCTTCATCAACAATAGCAAGAGTAATGTTTTTCTCAAAGTCTGTTATAAGCGATTGCCCTTCGGTACCATAAGCCTTTTCAAGGTTAGTTACTACATTAAGGGTTTTAACCCCATCGGTAAACGGTACTACAATACGCTCATACTGGCCGTTATTGTTTTCATATACATTTTTAATAACCTTAAAAGCCTCTTGCGCATTGCGCTCATTCTTTTTACTGTATATATCTAAAAGCTCTTTATATATGGTATTGGTAAGCTCCCTCTCCCTTGATTCTTCAAACTCTACCTGGGTTACCGGAGAGCTTATAGAAAACGTACGGATAAGTTCAAACTCAAAATTCTTGAAATCATTAGTTGCTTTATTAGCATCTACAATAAGTTCGGCAGTATCATATAATATATTGGCAATATCTACCTTAAGGCGTTCGCCGTGCAGGGCATGCCTTCTCCTTTTATATATTACCTCACGTTGCATGTTCATTACATCATCATACTCCAGCAGGCGTTTACGCACACCAAAGTTGTTCTCTTCTACTTTTTTCTGCGCACGTTCTATAGACTTTGTCATCATAGAGTGTTGAATTACCTCACCTTCCTTAAGGCCCATACGGTCCATAACTTTGGCTACACGCTCAGATCCGAATAAACGCATCAGGTTATCCTCCAGCGATACATAAAACTGAGAGCTTCCCGGATCTCCCTGGCGGCCTGCACGTCCTCTAAGCTGGCGGTCTACCCGGCGGGAGTCATGGCGTTCTGTACCCACAATAGCAAGCCCGCCTGCAGCCTTAACTTCAGGACTAAGCTTAATATCGGTACCACGGCCTGCCATGTTGGTGGCAATGGTTACCACACCCGGCTTACCGGCTTCGGCAACAATCTCTGCTTCTTTTTTATGCAATTTTGCGTTCAGTACATTGTGCGGCACATTTTTCATTTTAAGCATACGGCTTAATAATTCTGAAATCTCTACCGATGTGGTACCTATAAGCACAGGCCTTCCGGCTGCAGAAAGCTGGGTAACATCATCTATTACCGCATTAAATTTCTCACGTACACTCCTGTATATCAAATCTTCTTTATCCTGGCGTGAAATTGGCTTATTAGTAGGTATCTCTACCACATCAAGCTTATAAATTTCCCAAAACTCACCGGCTTCTGTTACGGCAGTACCCGTCATACCTGCAAGCTTGCTGTACATCCTAAAATAATTTTGCAGTGTAACAGTAGCAAAGGTTTGGGTAGCTGCTTCAATTTTTACGTTTTCTTTGGCCTCAATTGCCTGGTGTAACCCGTCAGAATAGCGGCGCCCGTCCATAATACGTCCGGTTTGCTCATCCACTATCATAATTTTATTGTTCTCTATAACATATTCCACGTCTTTTTCAAACAGTGTATATGCTTTAAGCAACTGGGTAAGGGTATGTATACGCTCGCTCTTTACAGAAAAATCTCTAAACAGGTTTTCCTTTTCTTCGGCTTCTGCCTCTTTTTCCAGGTTTTTATTTTCAATATTAGCTATCTCGGTACCTATATCCGGCAGCACAAAAAAGTCGTTATCAGTATCCTGAGACAGGTATTTAATACCATTGTCGGTAAGTTCTACCTGGTTATTTTTTTCTTCAATTACAAAATAAAGGGCTTCGTCAACCTTGTGCATGTCGCGGTTATTATCCTGCATGTACTGGTTTTCGGTTTTTTGCAGTAGCTGCTTTACCCCTTCTTCACTCAAAAATTTAATAAGTGCCTTGCTTTTTGGTAAACCGCGGTGCACCCTTAATAACAGGAAACCACCTTCTTTGGTTTTACCTTCGCGTATTAATTTTTTGGCCTCGGCAAGCACTCCGTTAAGCAAATTACGCTGCATGTTTACCAGGTTATCTACCTTTGGCTTAAGCTCATTAAACTCATGGCGGTCGCCCTGTGGTACCGGACCCGAAATAATAAGCGGTGTACGGGCATCATCAATAAGTACTGAATCCACCTCATCAACAATAGCAAAATTATGCTTGCGTTGTACTAAATCTTTAGGAGAGTGCGCCATGTTATCCCTAAGGTAATCAAAACCAAATTCGTTATTGGTACCATAGGTAATATCAGCAGCATAGGCTTTACGGCGGCCATCGCTGTTAGGCTGGTGGTTATCTATACAGTCTACTGTAAGGCCATGAAATTCAAACAACGGTGCTTTCCAGGTACTATCCCTTCGTGCAAGGTAGTCATTCACGGTTACCAGGTGCACACCATTACCGGTAAGGGCATTAAGGTACAGCGGCAGGGTAGCCACAAGGGTTTTACCCTCACCCGTCTGCATTTCGGCAATTTTACCCTGGTGCAGTACAATACCACCAATAAGCTGCACATCATAATGAATCATATCCCAGGTAATTTCTTTACCCGCAGCATCCCAGGAATTTGCCCAAACGGCGTTATCTCCCTCTATAGTAATATAGCTTTTTGTAGCAGACAGCTCCCTGTCTAAATCCGAAGCGCTTACTGTGATAGAAGTGTTATCCTTAAATCGTTTTGCTGTTTCTTTTATAACGGCAAAGGCTTCCGGTAAAATTTCATTAAGCGCTTTTTCAGAAAGTTCGTATGCTTCTTTCTCAAGGGCGTCTATAGTAATGTAAATTTCTTCGCGGGCATCAATATCTTCAAGTTTCTCCACTTCCTCAAGGTATGATGCTATTTTAGCATCTTTTTCGGCCCTTGCCTTGCGGATTACATCCTTAAAGTATATTGTTTTTTCCCTAAGCTCATCGTGAGAAAGCCCGGCCAGTTGCGCCTCGTAGGTTTTTATTTTATCCACAAGGGGCTTAAGGCCCTTAATGTCTTTTTGTGACTTATCACCCACAAAGGCTTTAAGTATACTGTTTAATAAACTCATTATTATATATATTATTTACGTCTTTTCATACTAACATCCCTGCAAATTTAACCAAAAAAAAAGCCTCCTGAAGAGACTTTTCACCTGATTATTTATTTTTTTCCTTAGTATTCATCCTCGTTCCACAGATAATCTTCATCCGTTGGGTAATCGGGCCATATTTCCTCCATCGATTCATATATTTCGCCTTCATCCTCAATAGATTGCAGATTTTCTACTACCTCAAGGGGTGCTCCGGTCCTTATAGCATAATCTATAAGCTCATCTTTTGTAGCAGGCCACGGAGCGTCGCTAAGGTACGATGCCAGTTCTAATGTCCAATACATTTGTTAAACTATTAAAATTTATGCAAAAATAAATTTTCTACTCAAATTGTCAAGTAAAAAGTTATTTATTTTATTCTTTAAATTTAAGAACGTTCTTCAGGGCAGCTTTTTTTGCCTAAAACACAGTAAGAAACAGCTTTTTTAAACCATTCACTCATTTATGCTTACTAAACAATTACAGCTTCTCCGGCATCCATTTTATCTCTGTAGCCTGTAAATCTTTGGTCAACTTCCGTGCCAGCACAAAAAGATAGTCAGAAAGGCGGTTAAGATAGGCTAAAACAGTTTCCTCTACCGCCTGTATGTCATTTAATTGTACCGTAAGCCGCTCTGCGCGCCGGCAAACACAACGGGCTATATGACAATATGACACAGTAGTGTGCCCGCCGGGCAATACAAAATGAGTCATCGGCTCTAATTGAGCTTCCATAGCATCAATCTCATTTTCTAACACTGCTATATCCCCATCCGATATTTTAGCGATATTAAGCCGGTCCTTGCCGTTTTTAAGTGTAGCTTTTTCCGGGGGCGTGGCTAAAACAGCGCCAAGGGTAAACAATTTTTCCTGAATTTTTATAAGCACATCTTTATAATCCGAACTAATCTGCTGATCACGTATAAGGCCAATATATGAGTTAAGCTCATCAACCGTACCATAGCTTTCAATCCTTACATGGTGTTTGGGCACACGGGTGCCGCCAAATAAGGCTGTAGTACCTGTATCTCCGGTTTTTGTATATACTTTCATTATTATTTATGCAAGTTGTTAGTTGTTGCTTACTGCTTATTGATTGCTAATTTTTTTAAGTTTATTACGTGTACTCATAACAAACAGACCGTAAACTAATAACTATTTATGTGGGTTTACGTTGTCACTTTCAATAACACCGTCGCGCAGGCGTATAATGCGGTGAGCATGTTCGGCAATATCTTCTTCATGGGTTACCAGTATAACAGTGTTGCCTTTTGCATGTATTTCATCAAACAGCCCCATAATCTCAACCGATGTTTTACTGTCAAGGTTACCTGTAGGCTCATCTGCCAGTATGATAGAAGGGTGGTTAACCAACGCCCTGGCCACAGCAACCCTTTGGCGCTGCCCGCCTGATAGCTGGTTGGGCTGGTGGTCCATCCTGTCAGCAAGGCCTACTTGTGTAAGTACCTCTGTAGCGCGGTTAGTACGCTCGGGTTTTTTAAACCCTGCATATACCATAGGCAATGCCACATTATCTAATGCCGTAGTACGGGGCAGTAAATTAAATGTTTGAAAAACAAAACCTATTTCTTTATTACGGATGGTAGCCAGTTCATCATCGCTCATTGCGCTTACATCTTTACCATTTAGCACATAACGGCCTGACGTAGGGGTATCAAGGCAGCCCAAAATGTTCATAAGGGTACTTTTACCCGACCCCGAAGGCCCCATAAGCGCAACGTATTCTCCTTTATTAATTAAAAGGTCTATACCTTTAAGTACCCTAACGGTTTCTGTACCTAAAGGGAAATCCCTTGTTATATCTTTTATATCTATTATTGTATTACCCATTATTTAATTTTTGCTAAAAATACTAAATTTAATTTATACGACATGCTACCAAACATGTGGGTATTAATAGTTTAATTTAAGCAATGTTTTAACTTAAACAGCTACTAAATATAGCCATAGCATTAATTTTTAGTAAATTAACAACAAAATATTTTTTTTTTAGGATTAACTTTATATTTTTGTTGGAGTAATTTAAACCCCTGAAAAATTATGAAAAAGAGTATATTAAAATGGTGTATGCTGGCCTTTTTATTAATTAGCAATTTAGCTGTATTCGCCCAAGGTGGAACTGAAGACACTCCGGAACCAGGAGATGGCACCGAGCCTATAGATTCAAAACTTATATGGTTAGCTATTATAGGTATTGCTTTTGCATTTTTATACTTTGCAAATAAAAGGAAAGCAGTACGCGCTTAATAATATAAATATAACAGACTACAGAAAGCCTTTTGCCTTGCAAAGGGCTTTTTTGTTTTTTGCGCTCTACAGCATTTATTAATTTTTTACTAAATAGCCGGGAAGCAACTTTGTTAATATATTCTTAAACTGCGAGATGTTTAGAGGCTATTTACTAAAGTATTCTTAATAACAGCTACATTTTATTGTTAACACCTATAAGTGTTTGTAATTTTACATGGTATAAGTAACATAAAAATACAAAATAACCATGAGAAATTTAAAAGTAGTATTAGGAGCAATTGCTATTACATTATCATTAGCATCATGCAAGGATGAAGCTAAAATGACTGCCGAGCGCAATGTAGACCATTATGTGGTATATGTTGATTCAATTGACAGGCTGGACAGTAACGACCGTGTTGTAAACTGGGATGCTATTGAGGCAGAGTATAATGCTAAAATGTCTGAAGCAGAAGCCAATATGGAAAAACTGGACGAGAAAGCTAAAGAGCGTTATAACGAAGCTAAAGCTAAGTATGACCAGATTAAAAATGATGCAAAAGAATCTATGAATTCTAACAGTGGCAGCGATACTCTTGCAGCTACATTTTTTGGGCCTGGCAACGTTGTAGGTAACGATATGAGCTTTGCCTGGGTTAACAAAGATAATATACTAAGTGTGTACCAAAATTTCTTTGAAACATTTAAATCTAACAAAGATTCTTACTCTAGGCAAGACCTTGATAAGATAAAAGCTTGGTATGAAGCACTTGATGCACGTAAAAATACAGTTGAAAAAGAAGGCTTAACTTCTGAAGACAACAACAAAATTGCTGAAATCAAAGTTAAGTTTGCCCCTATGTTTAAATGGGAGCGTATAACTGCTAAAGGAGAAGAAAACGAAGATGCTAAGGAAGCTGCTGAATAAGCACTATCTAAAGCAAAATATTAATCGGTGTGGCTCTTAAAGCCACACCGATTTTTTTATAATATACTTAACTGATGGTTAACGCATTAAAATAATTACATCATGTAATTTTAATATCATAATTTAAAATTATAATGTTATGCCAGGTAAAAAATCACCTGGGCCACAGGTTAAGGATAAAGACCAGTATGAGGCCCTTAGAGACAAAGGCTACAGCAAACAAAAATCTGCAAGGATAGCCAACAGCAAAGGTGCAGAAAAACGTGGCGGTAAAGCCGGCACTTATGAAGACCGCACCAAGCAAAGCCTGTATGAAGAGGCGAAAAAAGTAGGTATAGAAGGCCGCAGTAAAATGACCAAAGCCGAACTGGCTAAAGCTCTGCGAAACAATTAGGCCAACAGGCCCCAAAGGTTACGGATGCCCAAAAGGGCATCGAGCATAAAAGAGCGGAACGGGCGCAATACAAAATGTTGCTTTGCCTGCCCTGCTTTTATAAAAATGAGTCCCAAATGATATGTGTCTATAGTAACCGTAACATTTGGGGCTTTTTTTAACGCCTCCCATGCTGCTTCCCGTTGTGGTGTGGCGTGTATATCTGCTAAAGCAATAATACTGTTATGGTTAGCATCCTGCAGTAACCGTTGAAAAACCGGCATTATGGTTTCTGTATCGTTTCCGGTAACTATACCAAGGTCAAAGCCTCCCGGCACAGGAGCCAGTTCCGAGAAAAACCAGAGTTTTTCCTGTTCCCTTTCAGCAACATCCCGCAGCATCGCCGTTACGGCATCGGCCTCTTCACCCAACACCAATAATTTAAACGATTTAAAATACCGCATGGTAGCTAATAGCACCTGCAACGCTTTTTTGCTCATACCTTTTTCAGGCGTAAAGCGGAGCCTCCTGCCGCTATATAAACCATCAGTAAGAAAAGCATACACAAACGGTGAGTGTACCCCGTGTGCATTCACAGAATTCCATAAGTAGTTTATGTAGCTTTGCGGTTTTATGTGTATAGGGTTTAAAGTTGATAACTAAACTGTCGCTATTACTGTAATTTTCCCTTTGCGTTGGGACTTACTCCATCTTAGCACTCAGTTCAAACCAACGTTCTGTTTTCACTTCAAGGGTATCTAAAATACGCTGTAACGCTTTAGACTTTGCTGTAATATCCCCTTCTGCAACACTACCATCAGCAAACTGTTGCTCAATAGTCAGTTTTTCCGCTTCCAGGTCTTTTATTTCCCGCTCTATTTTATCAAATTCCTTTTGCTCATTAAAAGTAAGCCCAGTTTTTACATTGGCCTGTTTCCATGATTTTTTATCATTATTGCCCGAAACTGCTTTTTCCTCTTTAACAGGCTCGGCACTGTCTTCATAACTGCGGAAATCACTGTAATTTCCGGGGAAATCTTCCACTACCCCGTCTCCCCTGAAAACAAACAGGTGGTCTACAATTTTATCCATAAAATAACGGTCGTGGCTCACTACCAGCAAACACCCGGGGTAATCCAGCAGAAACTGTTCCAGCACGTTAAGCGTAACAATGTCAAGGTCGTTTGTTGGCTCATCCAGTATCAGGAAATTAGGATTCTGAATCAGCACCGTACACAGGTACAAACGTTTAAGCTCTCCACCGCTCAGTTTTTCTACAAAATCATATTGCTTTTTACGGTCAAATAAAAACCGTTCCAATAATTGGGCTGCCGAAATAATACGCCCTTTAGAAAGCGGAATAAATTCGCCGTATTCTTTAATAATATCAATAACCTTTTGTTCGGGCTTGGGGTTAATGCCACTTTGGGTATAGTAGCCTATTTTTATGGTTTCGCCTATAACAACTTTACCGCTATCGGGCTGCAGGGTTTGGGTAATCAGGTTCAAAAAGGTGGACTTACCAGTGCCGTTTTTACCAATAATACCTATACGCTCACCACGCTTAAAATTATACTCAAACCCCTCTACTATTTTTTTATCCCCAAAACGCTTGCTTATGTTATGAAGCTCTACCACTTTACTGCCCATGCGCTCCATATTAATTTCCAGCTCCATCTGGTGCTCTTTACGGCGGCTGTTGGCTTTTTCCTTAATTACATAAAAATCGTCCTGGCGGCTTTTACTTTTTGTAGTACGAGCCTTAGGTTGACGGCGCATCCAGTCAAGCTCCTTAACAAACAGGTTTTTAGCCTTGTCTATACTGGCGTTTTCAGCAGCAATACGTTCTTCTTTCTTTTCTAAATAATAACTGTAATTACCTTTATATTGATACAGATTACCATTTTCAAGTTCTATAATTTCATTACATACACGCTCTAAAAAAAAGCGGTCGTGCGTTACCATAAAAAGAGTCATATTCTCTTTGGCAAAATAACTTTCCAGCCACTCAATCATTTCCAGGTCCAGGTGGTTGGTAGGCTCATCCAAAATAAGTAAATCCGGTTTACTAATCAGTATAATAGCCAGTGCCAGCCTCTTCTTTTGCCCGCCCGAAAGGCTTTTAACCTTCAGTTTCAGGTCTTCCATCTTCAGTTTAGAAAGTATCTGCTTGTACTGCGTTTCAAAATCCCACGCGTTAAACAGTTCCATACGTTCAAAAGCTTTTTGGTAGGCCTCGGCATCATCAGGGTTTTCAAGCGCTTTTTCGTATTGCTCAATAACTTTAAGCACCTCGTTATCACTCGCAAAAATACTTTCCTCAATCGTAAGGTCCGGGGTTAGGTTAGGTTCCTGACTTAAAAAAGCCATTTTAATTTCTTTGCGTATTACCACCTGGCCGGTATCCGGTTCATCTTCACCGGTAATAATTTTAAGTATGGAGGTTTTACCACTACCGTTTTTGGCTACAAAGGCTATTTTCTGGTCTTTATTGATACCAAAAGAAATGTTTTCAAAAAGGGTGCGCTCCCCGAACGACTTGGATATATTTTCTACAGAAAGATAATTCACAGATATAGTATTTTCTGCAAAAGTAACGTTTTAATCCTCAATTAGGAATTTCAAATTACGAATTACAGATTGACAGGAAGTGTTTTGTATTTTAGCGGAAACCAAACTACTATGGCAGCAGTTAGAATTGAAGACCTTTTACGTATAGATACCTTTGTAGAATATTATATAAAAGGTGATGAAGAATTTATTAAAGGAGAATATGATATCAGCTACTTACCGTTAGAAAGCCTGCTGACTATTTTTACACCCGAACCCAAAGATGATTATGAATTGGTTTTTACTTATGAAATTGATAAAGAATTAGCTTCAAAACTCAATGCTTTTTTAAAAGAGCCTATACTTTTTGATTTTGAGAATTATGATTATGCAATGCAGCGATACGGGATTTACAGGAAATAAAAAACTATTGTTTATCTAATATTATTTGTAAATCTTTCCCGGTTCTTCGTTTGTATTTTCTCAAAAACAATTCAAAATCCCGCGGCCCTTTTCCAAGCATATATTCATTTATAAGATACTCCCCTTCATCCATATTCCCAATTTTATATTCCTTTTTTACTACCTCCCATAAGTCTTTTTTATATTCTTTGGGAGCAGCATTAATATAGACTGAAACGGCATTAAAATCATCATTACTATAAAGCCTTACCCTTTTATTAGAGAGATATCCGTAATTTTTAATCATTCCCAATAAACACTCTATATTTTTACGGCTTACACGTTCGGAAAACTCATTCCACGTGACAGGTATGCCTTTAGTGTCAAATTCTAAATACTTTTCTATATCAATAGCCGGAACCGGATTATTTTCTATAACAGAATCTTTTCCTTTAGTAAAAAAAGTCGGGTTTATAGTTATTGATTTTTCTTTAGGTAAAACCCCAAAATGTAATGCGTGATTCCTTAAATAGTCCATTACATTCAATGTATCCACAACATTTTTTACATTTTTAGAAAGCAGGGAATCTCTTTTGGGCTGCGAAAACAATATTAAAGGCAGTAGGAGAACAAAGCATATAAAAAGAAGATAAGGTTTCACAGTTGGCATGTTGGTAGTTTTGGTTTTCTAAATATAATAAAAAAATCTGCCGTGGCTATTAACCCCGGCAGATTTATAAATATTATAGTAGGTAAATTACTGTTGTACCCCTTCTTCAAATGATACCAAACCCAATACGTTACTGGTATCTTGCCTCATTTTGGCAAGTAGTTGCGGGTTTTCATTAAGCTGTTGCCCGTAAGAAGGTATCATGGCTTTTAGTTTTTGCTGCCATGCATCGCTGTTCATTTTATCAGCAAAACAACGTTGCATCACATCAAGCATAATAGATACTGCTGTACTTGCTCCCGGAGATGCCCCAAGCAGTACTGCCAGTGTACCGTCGGCACTGTTTATCACCTCGGTTCCAAACTCCAGTTTACCGCCTTCTTTTTCGTCTTTTTTAATCACCTGTACCCGTTGCCCGGCTGTTTCAAGCACCCAGTCTTTCATATTAGCCTCGGGCAGGTATTCTTTAAGCGCGTTCAGCCTGTCTTCTTTGCTTTGGGTAACTTGCTGAATGAGGTATTTGGTAAGCGAAAGATTATGGAAGCCCGCGCTCAGCATCGGACCTATATTATTTGCCCTGATTGATGTAGGGAGGTCTAAATACGAACCCTGTTTTAAAAATTTTGTGCTAAACCCGGCATAAGGGCCAAAAAGTAACTCTTTTTTACCGTTTATCATACGGGTATCTATGTGCGGTACCGACATGGGTGGTGCACCAACCGATGCCTTACCATATACTTTTGCCGCATGCTTTTCTATAACCTCTTCATTAACGCAGCGAAGCCATTGCCCACTCACCGGGAAACCGCCAAAGCCATCACCCTCGGGTATATCGGCTTTCTCCAACAGGTGTAGCGATCCTCCACCTGCACCAATAAATACAAAATGGGCATATTTGCGTATTTTATCGCCGCTTTCTAAATTCTTTATTTTCAGTTTCCATTTATTACTGCCACTTTTTGAGCGCCTCATGCTTCTTACCTCATGTCCAAAATGTATGTTCACACCTTCCTGCTCGCCAAGCCAGGCAAACATATCACGGGTAAGTTCACCAAAGTTCACATCGGTACCAATCTTCATACGGGTTAAGGCCACAGGCTCATCATTCTTGCGCCCCTCCATAATAAGCGGTACCCAAGAGGCTATGGTATTACGGTCTTCAGTATATTCCATCCCTTTAAAAAGAGGATGCTGCTGTAGTGCCTCAAAACGCTTTTTAAGGTACTCCACATTTTCTTTGCCCCAAACAAAACTCATGTGCGGTATGCTGCGCACAAAATCTTCGGGGTTGGTAATCCTGTCTTTCTCTACCAAGTAAGACCAGAATTGTTTGGAAACCTCAAACCATTCGGCAATTTTTACCGCCTTCACGGTTTCAATTTCGCCATTGGGCAGCTCGGGTGTATAATTAAGCTCACAAAAAGCCGAGTGGCCCGTTCCGGCGTTATTCCACGCATCAGAACTTTCGGCAGCAGCCACATCAAGCCTTTCATATATATCAATTTTAACCTCAGGCATCAGTTCTTTTAAAAACATACCAAGGGTAGCGCTCATTATCCCGGCGCCTATTAAAATTACTTCGGGTTCCTGTTTTTCAGTTGCAGACATTGTACTAAATTTCAATTTGCAAATTTACTTCTAAAGCATTAAAATAGTAACACTGTAGAAGCTATATATATGTTAAAAAGTAATTTTTGTTTAAAGTGAAATTAAAACAGGTTATTTTTTTGTGATAAATAATCCTGTAGCATTATTGTTGCCGAAATTTCATCTATAAGGGCTTTATTTTGCCTTTGCTTCTTCTTTAACCCACTGCTAATCATGGTCTGAAAAGCCATTTTACTGGTAAAGCGTTCATCGGTACGCACAATTTCCATATCCGGAAATGTATTTTTAAACGCAGTTACAAACCCCTCAATAAGCGGTGCACTTTCAGAGGGTTGCCCGTTCATTTGTTTCGGGTCGCCAATAAGCACTTTTTCTACCTTTTCCTTTTCAAAATAATCTTTTAAAAATGACAGGGTGGTTTGAGAGGGTATTGTGGTAAGCCCCGAAGCTATAAGCTGCAACTCATCGGTTACTGCTATCCCGGTACGCTTAAGCCCGTAATCTATGGCAACAATGCGCATATAATTCAGTTTTTATACAAAAGTACTTTAAATTATGTCTCATCACAAAATACAGGCTTATTATGGTGGCGATATTTTATTTTAATACCTACTAATATTTAATCAGATTATTATCTTTGCCAAAACGCTAACAATAAATGAACACTCTTAAATCCACTATAGAAGCTGCGTGGGAAGACAGGCAGTTATTGCAAAATGAAACCACAACCAAAGCCATACGCGAAGTGATTGAACTGCTTGATGCAGGCACATTACGCGTTGCCGAACCTGTTGAGGGCGGCTGGCAGGTTAATGAGTGGGTAAAAAAAGCAGTGGTAATGTATTTTCCAATCCAGAAAATGGAAACCCTTGAAGCCGGCATTTTTGAATATCACGATAAAATGCCGCTTAAACATAATTATGCCGAAAAAGGCATACGCGTAGTACCTAATGCTGTGGCGCGCCATGGCGCCTATATATCATCGGGTGTTATACTTATGCCAAGCTATGTAAACATTGGCGCCTTTGTAGATGAGGGCACCATGGTAGATACCTGGGCTACTGTAGGCAGTTGCGCACAAATAGGCAAAAATGTACACCTTAGTGGTGGTGTAGGCATAGGCGGTGTGTTAGAGCCGCTTCAGGCAGCCCCAGTAATTATTGAAGACGGCGCTTTTATAGGCTCACGCTGTATTGTAGTAGAAGGTGTGCGTGTAGAAAAAGAAGCAGTACTGGGCGCCAACGTTTGCCTTACCGCCAGTACAAAAATTATAGATGTAACCGGAGATACACCTGTTGAAACAAAAGGTGTGGTACCTGCACGAAGTGTGGTAATACCGGGTACCTATACCAAAAAATTCCCTGCGGGGGAATACCAGGTGCCCTGCGCACTTATTATTGGTAAACGTAAACCAAGTACCGACCTTAAAACATCGCTTAATAATGCACTAAGGGAATATGATGTGGCTGTTTAATATAACTAATGAGCGATAATAAAATTAAAATATCTGCCCTTGCCATAGTTTATAACGAGGAGCATAACATACGCAAATATCTGCAAAACATGTCGTTTGCAGATGAAATTGTTATAGTAGATTCTTACAGTACAGACGATACCCCTACCATTATTAAACAGGAGTTTCCGCATGTGCGTTTTCACCAGCGTGCTTTTGATGACTTTTCTTCACAAAGAAACTATACATTAGACCTTGCTACATATGACTGGGTAATGTTTTTTGATGCCGATGAGCGGATTACCCAAAAAGGTATTGATGAAATAATATACATACTAAACAATGAGCCCGAAGAAGTTGCCTTATGGGTAAAACGGGTTTTTTATTACCAGGGCAGGCCGCTGGTAAACACTAATTTTAACGAAGACCGCACTGCAAGGGTTTTCAGGAAATCAAAATGCCGGTATACTGATAAACTGGTACACGAAAAGCTGGAAATAAACGGCAAAAGCCGTGTGCTCAAATATCCTATAGAGCACTACTCTTTTATAAATAAACAAGACTTTTTAAATAAAAGGCTGCAATACTCAAAGCTAAAAGCCCGGGAGTTTTATGCCGAGGGCATACGCCCTAATGTTTTTCATTTTACCATACGCCCGGCCTTCCGGTTTTTTAAATATTATGTTTTAAAATTTGGTTTTTTTAATGGCAGGCGCGGCTATGAAATAGCCCATATTTTAGGCTACCACGTTTATATGAGGTATGTGTACCTAAAAGAAATGAATAAGGTGCCCCGCAAAGTGTTGGTAATACAGCAAAAAATGATAGGCGATGTGTTAGCCAGCAGCAGTATTTGCCGTATCCTGAAAAAAGCATACCCCGAAAGCGAAATAGATTATATGATTTATGATTTTACTATGCCGGTTGTAGAGCATAACCCGTATATAGATAATATCATACTTTATAAAGATGATTTTCGCAAAAACCGGTATAAGCTTATACGTTTTGCCCTTTCTATCCGCAAAAAAAAGTATGATGCGGTTATTGATGCCTATAACAAATGGGAGAGCGGTATAATAACACTGGTATCAGGTGCTAAAACCCGTATTGGGTATAAAAAATGGTACACCTCTTTTTTCTATGATAATACCATAGAGCCAAACTGGCGCGTGCCGGATTCGGCACTGGTGCACCGCATGCAGCTGGCCGAGGCCCTTACCGGCACGGCAGAGCAGCCTGCATTCCCTAAAATATACCTGAAACCGGAAGAAAAGCAGGAAGCTGCACAAAAAATAAAGCAATGGGCAGGCCAGGTACCTGTTATTATGGTTAGCGTATTGGGCAGCGATGTTATAAAAAGCCTTCCGGCGGCAGAAATGGCTAAGGTTATTGATGCTGTAGCTAAAAATAATAATATAAAACTTATTTTTAATTACCTGCCAAAACAAACCCCGCTGGCACAGGAAATATATAACTTATGCCTGCCGGAAACCCGTTCAAAAATACTTTTTGATTTTTATATAGACAGCCTGCGCGGTTTTATGGCTGTTGTATCGCAGTGTATTGCCTTGATAGGTAATGAAGGTGGGGCTGTTAACATGGCCAAAGCGCTGGATATACCTACATTCACAATATTTTCCCCATGGATAAATAAAACATCATGGAATATGCTGGAGGATGGGGAAAAACATGAAGCCATACACCTGCAGGATTATTATCCCGATTTATACGGTGAAAAGCACCCTAAAGAGTTTAAAGACAAGGCAACAGAGCTGTACAAAAAATTAACCTTCAGTCTGTTTGAAAATAAGCTGAAAAAATTTGTAACGCATATAGTTAAGCAGACTGAGCCTCACCACCTTTAACAATGCCGTAAGGCGTCCATTTAATTTTTTTGTCCTTAACCTCTTTGCGTATGGCAAGGTTAGCCGCAAGTGATTCCGGCGTTTTATAGCCCCTGCTGTGGTCTAAATGCAGGCATACCGCTTTATGGCGTATCTGTTTGCCTTTAACGCCAAAGTTTTCAAGGCGTTCGCCAAACTCACGGTCGGGTCCGCCATATTTCATACGTTCATCATAACCGTTAATAGCTATCATATCATCTTTGAAACCGCTGGAGTTACAATTGTTAAATGAGGCATTGGTAGGGGTTACGGCATCAAGCACCGTACCCAGTATGGCACCCGAAGTTAATTTAAGCATCTGGCTAAAGCCAAGTTTATCTATTTTTTTAAGCCAGTTTGCATCAAAACAGCGGCCCTTTAAAATATCTTCTTTGGTAATGGTCTCACTGGTTTTCATGGTAAGTTTACAATACCCGCCTGACAGAAAACGGCCTCTTTCGGCATATTTGGCATGCACCTCAACAAAATCCTCACGGGGTATGCAATCCCCATCCGTCATAATTATATACTCATTGGCGGCTTCTGTAATAGCTACATTAAGTATCTCCTGGCGGCGGTACCCTTCATCCTCATGCCAAAGGTGTCGCAACGGCACAGGGTAAGCGGCAGCATAACGGTCAATCAGTTCTTTTGTAGCAGGGCGGGATCCATCATCGGCTACAATAAGCTCAAAATCTTTATAGGTTTGGTTGCTATAGCCTATAAGTACTTTTTCCAGCCACTTCTCAGCATTATAGGTACTTACTATTACAGATATTTTCATGTCAGGTAAATTTGTAAAGAATGTAAACCATTAACTATCAGCAGTTACATTACTTTATTTATTCAGGGTGCAAAGATATTACTTTTTTCTGAGCCCAAGGGCACGTTTAATAGCGCGTTTACGGTGAAAACGGGTGGCAAAATACTGCGCATGCTTTACCATCAGCGAAAAAACCTCTTCAAAAGGCCTGCCATATAATTTAGCATACTCATCGCTCATTACTTCAGTCAGGTGGCGCTCCGGGGTAAGCTTAGACATATTTTTAATACGCTCTTCCAGCGTCATGGGCCGGTTATGAAATGTCATCCGGTTAAGGTCCACCAAAAAAAATTCATACCTGCCGGGGCCCACTTTATTAATTAGGGTATTACCGGGGGTGTGGTCTTTAAACTCCACCCCTTTTTCGTGCAGCCTAAACGTAAACTTTGTAAACTGCCGTAGTATAATTTCATGTTCAGGGTAATCGGGTATCTCAATCAGTTGCCTGTAGGTAAGGTCGGGCGTCATGTGCAGGCTCATGTAATAGCTATCTTTAAAAGAAACCAAAGAGCTGTTTTCGCAAAAGGCAATGGGCTGCGGGGTCCCTATACCCATTTCCATCAAGCGGTTTGCATATTCATAAGAGCGCTGTGCCTTGCTGCTCCGTAAAAAACGGTAGGCTATTTTATTAAAAAAATTGGGTACTTTAAACGATTTTACATTTACAGTGATATCTCCTAAAGGAAAGGTCTTAATCTTATTACGCCTTCCATCAATAAATAAAGTGCCTTCAGTAGAAAAATGGGTAATAATATGGTTAATTGGTGCAGATTGAGAAATAAAGTCAGGATGAATGGTTATATTCATTGTGAAAAGTAAATTTATACAAAAATAACCATTTTATACCACACATTTAAACCGTCTATTTTATTTTTGCAGGTTAAAGCCTAAATCAAAAGCATGTTCAGCCATTATTTAATAACGCGTTTTAACCTTAAAAATCCCAAATGGGATGTAACAAAAAATAAAGAAAGCCTGCTTACTGATGAGTGGCTGGAGCACCGCCTATGGCTGTTTAAAAATTTTTGTTACCCCTCTGTAGTAGCACAAACAAACCGTAATTTTACATGGCTTATTTATTTTGATATTACTACGCCACAAACTTACCGCCAAAAAATAGCTGAAATTATAGGGGATGAGCCCAACATTAGGCTGATGTATATTGAAGGTATGCCGGCTTTTTATCCTGAAATTAAAAAGCTTATTACAGCAGAAACAGCAGATATCCCCTACCTTATTACAAGCCGTATTGATAATGATGACTGTATACGCAATACGTTTATTGATGAAGTGCAGAAAAAATTCAACCAGCAGGAGTACCTGGCTATTGATGTTATAAAAGGATATTCGCTACAAATAAAACCTGTAATAATGCTGGGTAAAAAAGAGCATGTTTTTAACCCTTTTATAAGCCTTATAGAAAAAAATGACGATCCAAAAACGGTATGGAAGAACGACCATAACCACTGGAAAAAAGAAACACGTATTATTCAGGTTACTGATAAACGCCTGTGGATGTCTATAATACACGAAAAAAACAAGGTAAATGAATTTGACGGTTATGGCAATATTACCTGGGATGATGTGAAAAATGATTTCATTCTTTCCAAAGAAATGAGTGCTACCATTGCAGCCAATATTTTGCCCTACAGCAAATGGTGGTTTACCAGCTTTAAAAATGCGCTATATGTAAACTGGGTGTTGTTTAATAAAACCCTGAAGAAAGCATTGGGCATTTACAGGTTAAAACAATAACTATTTAGCGGTTGCCACAGCCTGCAGCTCATCAAACATTTTTTTAGCAATAACCTCTTTAGTAAAGTTACCTAAAAGAAACTGGTAGCCGTTTTTAGTAAATTTTTCCTGCAAATCAGGGTTGTCAAGCATATACATTATCTTATCGGCAAAACTTTCAGGGTTGCCTACTTCGGCCATCAGCCCGGTAACGCCATCCTGAACCACTTCGGGTATACCTCCTGCGTTGGCAGCCACCACAGGTACATGGCAGGCATAGCACTCTAACAATACACCCCCTGTAGGCTCATTATTACTGGTAAATAAAAACAGGTCAAATTCAGGCAGTATCTGCGGTATATCTTTCCTGAAACCTGTAAAAATAATTTCCTGCGCTACGCCAAGTTCTTCGGCAAGAGCTTTTATTTCAGCCTCCTGAGGGCCTTCACCTACTAAAATATATTTAGCTTTCAGCCCCCTTTTATTCAGTTCAGCAACTGTCCTTATCCAGGTATGCAGGTCTTTCATACCTGTAAATGCCGCTATATTGCCTATAATTTTATAACCGGGCGCAATAGCATACTCTTTATGCAGTATAGCGGTATCGGCATATTTAAATTTATGCACATCGGTAACACTGCCTACCACGCAAAGTTTAGAATGGTCTTTTACGGCATACTTAAGCACATTAACAACCGGGTGCGAAACACATATTATTTTTTTAATGGCTTTATAATTATACTTCCACTTGCGTAATATATTGGTATCAACACGTTTAATCATGGTACGGCATAACACCAAAGGCACTTTTAACCCATATACCAGCGATGATAAAACCGAAAGTGTATGTGCTTTACTGCTGTGTATAAAAATTACATCTGCCTTTGTCTGGTCGGCTATATTTTTAAACCGTTTGGCAAACTTCAGGTCATATTCGCCTTTCAGGTCAAACGTAATGGTTTGCATATTCTTTGCCTGTGCAGCCTTATGCAGTTCAGAGCCTTCCACACAAACAATCCACTGGTCTTCTACATAGCCAAAGTCTTTAAAGGCTTCATAAAGGTAGATAATTTTCTGTTCGTGGCCCCGCCATCCTTTGGCTGCGCTAAACTGAATAAGCCTCATGTAGTAGTCAATTTTCAGCAAAAATATTACTTATGCTATAAAGCACAAGCTAATTATCGCTTTTTTAACCCGATAGCGCTGCCAACATAACCGCTTTGATAAACTTTTCGGTATTTTTGCCTGAAATTTGTATTTGTGATGATAAAATTTCTCGACCTGAAAAAAATGAACCTTGCCCACCGGGAAGCTATAGAAGCACGGCTGCTGAAAACCTTTCGCAGCGGATGGTATCTTTTAGGGCAGGAAGTAAAGCAGTTTGAGCAAAACCTTTCACAATATATAGCCACAAAGCATATAATAGGTGTAGCCAATGGGCTGGATGCCCTGCGGCTTATTTTTAAAGGGTATACAGCGCTTGGCTTTATGCAGCCGGGTGATGAAGTTATAGTACCCGCCAATACCTATATAGCCTCGGTACTCGCCGTTACCGATAATAACCTTACCCCTGTATTTGTTGAGCCGGAAACAGCAACCTTTAATATAGATATAGCTAAAATTGAGGACGCCATAACTAAAAAAACTAAAGCTATAATGGTGGTGCATTTGTATGGGCAGGCCGTTTTTAGTGAGCAGTTAAAAGCTTTGACTGAAAAATATAACCTTAAAATTATTGAAGATAATGCCCAGGCAATTGGCGCGGAATGGAACGGTATTAAAACCGGGAACCTTGGCGATGCCTCCGGTTTCAGTTTTTACCCGGGCAAAAATTTAGGCGCATTGGGCGATGGCGGTGCTGTAAGCACTAATGATGATGATCTGGCAGAAGTTGTACGGGCGCTGGCTAATTACGGCAGCGAAGAAAAATATGTAAATAAGTATAAAGGGTTAAACAGCAGGCTGGATGAAATTCAGGCAGCGGTACTGGATGAAAAACTAAAGCATCTTGATGCTGAAAATAGCCGCCGCAGGGAAATTGCAAATTATTATAGTCAAAATATAAAAAATGCAGTAATAAAACTGCCCCAAGCCCCGCAAGATGAAAAAGCGCATGTATGGCATTTATTTGTAATCCGCACACCGCAACGTGACAGGCTACAGCAGTATTTAACAGATAATGGCATACAAACCTTAATACATTATCCTATACCGCCTTATAAACAACAGGCATATGCAATATACAACCACCTATCATTCCCTATTACTGAGGTTATCCATAATGAGGTGTTGAGTTTGCCTATAAGCCCGGTACTTACCGATGAAGAAGTTAAAACTATAGTTGACGTTTTAAATAGTTACCAATGACAGAAAAAGATATAATCAACAAGGAGGTACATAATGCCTTTGAAGCCATAAAGGCCGGGGGCATCATCCTTTACCCTACCGATACCGTTTGGGGTATTGGTTGCGACGCTACCAACCCCGATGCGGTTAAAAAGATTTATGACCTGAAAATGCGTGCCGAAAGCAAAAGCATGATTGTACTGGTAAATAGTGACCGCTTGCTGTACCAGATATTCAATGAAATTCCTGAAACAGCATTCCAGATTATGGACCTGACCGAAAAGCCCACTACTTTTGTACTGGATAAGCCACGTAATGTGTCCCCTAACCTCATAGCACCGGATAACACCCTTGGGGTACGCATGGTAACCGAGCCTTTTTGCTATAAGCTGATGGAACGCATGAAAAAACCACTGGTTTCAACCTCGGCAAATATAAGCGGGCAGCCTACCCCGTCTTCTTTTAAAGAAATTGACCACCATATTTTGGACGGCGTAGACTATATTGTAAATTTGCACCACGATAAAATTGCCGCCAAACCCTCGGCTATTATTAAGTTGGGGAATGACATGACGGTTAAAGTGATACGCCCATAATGGAAAGAAAAACTTCATACAAAGAAGCTCTTACAAATAAAATTTTTGATATTACCGCTCAGGCTGCCAAAGCTATTAATGTAGAAAGCTATGTTATTGGAGGCTATGTGCGTGATTTTTTATTACAGCGCAATTTAAAAAAAGACATTGATATTGTTGCGGTGGGCAGCGGTATAGCACTTGCTGAAAAAGTGGCACAGCTTATACCCAAAAAAACCAAAGTACAGGTTTTTAAAACCTATGGCACTGCCATGCTAAGGTATCAGGATATTGATGTGGAGTTTGTAGGCGCCCGCAAAGAAAGCTATCGCGAAGACAGCCGCAACCCCATAGTAGAAAACGGTACGCTGGAAGACGACCAGAACCGCCGTGATTTTACTATTAATGCATTGGCACTATCACTTTCTGAAGAAAATTTCGGTGAACTGGTTGATCCTTTTAATGGTGTAGACGACTTAGAAAATAAAATAATACGCACCCCTTTAGATCCGGATATTACCTACAGTGATGATCCCCTGCGGATGATGCGCGCCATACGTTTTGCCACACAGCTTAACTTTACTATTGAAGAAAAGTCGCTTAATGCCATAACGCGTAATAAAGACCGTATAAAGATCATCACCAATGAGCGTATTGTGGATGAGCTGAATAAAATACTGGCGGCCCCCGTACCGTCTGTTGGTTTTAAGCTGTTGTATAACACAGGTCTTTTAGATATTATTTTACCGGAACTTACCGCCCTTAAGGGGGTTGAAGAAGTAGAAGGCCAAACGCATAAAGATAATTTTTACCATACACTGGAAGTTGTAGATAATATAGCCCAAAATACCGATGATGTATGGCTACGCTGGGCGGCACTCCTGCATGATATAGGTAAAGCGCCAACCAAGAGGTTTGTAAAAAAACAGGGATGGACATTTCATGGGCATGAGTTTTTAGGTGGCAAAATGGTAAAAAAATTGTTTGAACGCCTGCACATGCCGCTAAACAACAAAATGAAGTTTGTTTCCAAAATGGTAATGCTCAGCTCCCGGCCTATTATACTGGCGCAGGATATTGTAACTGACAGCGCAGTACGCCGCCTTATTTTTGATGCCGGTGAGGATATTGACAGCCTGATGACACTATGCGAAGCAGACATTACCACCAAAAATCCTAAAAAGTTTAAAAAATACCATAATAACTTTAAAATAGTACGCCAGAAAATTGTGGAGGTTGAGGAGCGCGATCATGTGCGTAACTTTCAGCCACCTATTACAGGGGAAGAAATTATGGAAATATTCAACCTGAAACCGTCGCGGGAAATAGGCGTTTTAAAAGAAGCTATAAAAGAGGCTATACTGGAAGGTGAAATAGATAATGAATATCAGGCTGCCCATGATTTTATGATGGAACATGCTAAAAAAATGGGGCTTGAAGTAGTAAAGTAGCACTGAAGAATCCCGGGATTTCCAAATGTAACAGATAACTGGAAATGATATATATCATACGTTGCGTATAATAATTTGAGTTCATTTGTGGGTTACTAATAACTCTTTAAATATAAACATGAAAAAATACTTTATCCCCATAACTAAGACTGCCCTTATACTGGTTTATTTGGTAATTGTTGCGGGTGCGTTGGTGCGTATGACCGGTAGCGGCATGGGCTGCCCGGACTGGCCCAAATGTTTTGGATACTATATACCCCCTACTGATATAAACGAGCTGCAATGGGCGCCCAACCGTGAATTTAAGCGTGGGCAGGTCATTATTAAAGATGAAAAGCTTTGGGTAGCCCATGAAAATTTTACCACTGGTAATGAATATAATGAAGCAAACTGGGAGCCGTATACCAAACATGACTATGCCGAATTTAACCCAATGCATACCTGGGTAGAATATATTAACCGGCTTGTGGGCGCATTGGCAGGGTTGGCAGTATTGGCTATGGCAGTAGCATCAATCAAGGCATTTAGCAAAACAAAAACCTCAGTAATACTGCTCTCCTGGCTCTCTGTATTTTTTATGGGCTTCCAGGCCTGGTTGGGGGCTACGGTAGTTTATAGTGTACTAAACCCGGTTAAAATAACCATCCACATGGTTATGGCACTTATCATTGTACTGGTACTCCTTAATATACTAGATAAGGCAAAAGAAATTACCCATACCGAGAAAATATATAAATACGATGGCTTCTTTAAAAAACTGCTTTGGGTAGCCCTGCTGTTTACTCTAATACAAGTAATTTTGGGTACACAGGTTAGGCAGTTTGTAGATGAACAGATAAAATTGCTGGGGTACGAAAATATGGCGCTTGTAATGCAAAACCCAACCGTTACCTTTTATGTGCACCGGTCTTTTTCCATATTGGTGTTAGGTCTTAACATCTGGCTGTTTATTATGAATAAACAAAAAGAACTGGGTTATGCAAAAACATCATGGGTACTGGTATTGCTGCTTATAGAAATAGCTTCAGGTATTGCCATGTATAATTTTGAGTTTCCGTTTGCTTCGCAAACCGTGCATGTAGTTATAGCCTCTATAATATTTGGCATACAATATTACATGATACTGGAAAGCCGCCGCAGCAGCATTACAGCTACAACATCCAAAAATGTTTAAATTACCTGCTGCAAATTGAAGATAAAAAAAGCCCTTTGATGATTCAAAGGGCTTTTTTGCTATTTATTATTTACTCAGGTACATTTTCCTGCGGGAATATAACTCGTAGAACTGGTCATCTTTAAGGTCATCAATAAACAGGATGCTCTCCCCTGTCGATTTCATTTCAGGGCCCAGTTTTTTATTCACACCCGGAAATTTATTGAAAGAGAATACCGGCTGTTTTATGGCATAGCCTTTAAGCTGTGGGTTAAAGGTAAAATCTTTCACTTTCTTCTCACCCAACATTATTTTAGTAGCATAGTTTACATAAGGTTCACCATACGCTTTAGCTATAAACGGTACGGTACGCGATGCCCTTGGGTTAGCTTCAATAATATATACTGTATCATCTTTAATGGCAAATTGTATATTGATAAGCCCAACCGTTTTAAGCGCAAGCGCAATTTTACGAGTATGGTCTTTTATCTGCTGCATTACAAATTCGCCCAGGTTAAACGGTGGTAGTGTAGCATTACTGTCGCCTGAGTGCACACCACAAGGCTCAATATGCTCCATAATACCTATTATATATACATCCTCACCATCGCAAATGGCATCAGCTTCCGCCTCTATAGCCCCATCAAGATAATGATCTAATAATAGTTTATTGCCCGGTATGCTTTTAAGCAGGTCTATAACATGCTCTTCAAGCTCCTGCTTGTTGATTACAATTTTCATCCCCTGGCCACCCAGTACATAAGACGGACGCACCAATAGTGGGAAATCCAGATCGTCAGCCAGTGTTACGGCTTCCTCTGCACTTGATGCCACCCCAAATTTAGGGAAAGGTATTTTAAGCTCAGTAAGCAGTTCAGAGAATCGGCCGCGGTCTTCGGCAAGGTCAAGCGCTTCAAAGCTTGTTCCTAAAATCTTTATACCGTATCGGTCTAATTTTTCAGCCAGCTTAAGCGCCGTTTGCCCACCAAGCTGTACAATAACACCTTCAGGTTTTTCATGGCGGATAATATCGTAAATATGTTCCCAGAAAACCGGTTCAAAATACAGTTTATCAGCCGTATCAAAATCAGTTGAAACTGTTTCGGGGTTACAGTTTATCATTATAGTCTCATAACCACATTCAGATGCTGCCAATACACCGTGCACGCAGGAATAGTCAAACTCTATACCCTGCCCTATGCGGTTTGGCCCTGATCCTAATACTACTACTTTTTTACGGTCGCTCACAATACTTTCATTATGCACATAACGGGTACCGTCTGCCTTTTCAATTTCTTCCTCAAAAGTAGAATAGTAGTACGGTGTTTTTGCCTCAAACTCGGCAGCACAGGTATCTACAAGTTTATAAACGCGCTTAATGCCCATTTCTTCACGCTTGTTATATACCTGGCTTTCAAGGCATCCCAGCATATAGGCAATCTGCCTGTCGGCAAAACCTTTTTGCTTGGCTTCTAAAAGCAATTCTTTTGGCAGCGTATCCAGTTTAAACGTTGATATTTCTTTTTCAAGCGTATATAACTCCTCATACTGCCTAAGAAACCACATATCTATTTTAGTAATTTCGTGTATACGGTTTAAGGGTATACCCATTTGTATGGCATCATAAAGCACAAAAACACGGTCCCAGCTTGGGTTGGTAAGCTTATCTATAATCTGGTCATAATTGGTGTAGCCTTTACCGTCTGCTCCCAGGCCGTTACGCTTAATTTCCAGCGATTGGGTAGCTTTATGCAAAGCTTCCTGAAACGAGCGGCCTATGCCCATTACCTCCCCTACCGATTTCATTTGCAGGCCAAGTGTACGCTCTGCACCCTCAAACTTATCAAAGTTCCAGCGTGGTATTTTTACAATAACATAGTCAAGCGTAGGCTCAAATAATGCCGAGGTAGATTTTGTAATCTGGTTCATCAGTTCATCAAGGTGGTAACCCAGCGCCAGCTTGCTGGCTATTTTTGCAATAGGATAACCTGTAGCCTTACTGGCCAGTGCTGATGAACGGGACACGCGGGGGTTAATTTCTATGGCTACAATATCTTCTTTTTCATCGGGGCTAACAGCAAACTGCACATTACAGCCTCCGGCAAAATTACCAATGCTGCGCATCATTTTTATAGCCATGTCACGCATTTTCTGATACGTGCGGTCAGAAAGCGTCATGGCAGGCGCTACAGTGATACTATCGCCCGTATGTATACCCATCGGGTCCATATTTTCTATAGAACAGATAATTACTACGTTATCATTTTTATCACGTAATAACTCCAGCTCATATTCTTTCCAGCCTAAAAGGGCTTTATCTATAAGTACCTCATGTATTGGCGAAGCCTCAAGGCCCCGTGTAAGCAGTTCATCAAAATCTTCTTTACGGTGTACAAAAGATGCCCCGCTGCCCCCCAAAGTAAAAGACGGACGTATAACAAGCGGAAAGCCAAACTCCTGTGCTATCTCTTTACCTTTTAAAAACGAAGTAGCCGTTTTTGCCGGAGCAGCCGGTATACCAATTTTTTCCAGGAGTTGTTTAAACTGCTCCCGGTCTTCGGTAATATTTATGGCATTTACGTCTACCCCTATAAGCCTCACATTAAAATCAGCCCATATCCCTTTTTCTTCTGCCTCAAGGCAAAGGTTAAGCGCGGTTTGCCCACCCATGGTAGGCAATACAGCATCAATTTCAGGGTGCGCTTTTAAAATTTCTATTATAGATTTGGTATTAAGCGGTTTCAGGTACACATGGTCGGCCATAGAAGGGTCGGTCATAATAGTAGCCGGGTTAGAGTTTATAAGTATTACCTTAATTCCCTCTTCGCGTAATGAGCGCGCCGACTGAGACCCTGCATAATCAAATTCACAAGCCTGCCCTATAATAATTGGGCCGGAGCCGATAATAAGTACTGTTTTAATGGATGTGTCTTTAGGCATTGTATATGTTGTAGTTGTGTTATAATTTCCTGTTACAGATGTGCAAATTTAGGCATTTATGTACTCTCTCCCAAAACTCTTTACGGTAGTTTATACCTGCACTGGGGAGTTAATGGCAGGGTACAAAAAAAGGCGTTACCTAAAAAAAAGTAACGCCTTTATGTATGCTTTAATAAAACATTATTTCTTATGCCTAGGTTCGCTGGAAACTGTTAGTCTATGCCTTCCTTTGGCCCTTCTGCGAGCAAGCACCTTTCTACCGTTGGCTGATGCCATTCTCTCCATAAAACCGTGCTTGTTTCTTCTTTTTCTCTTTGATGGTTGAAACGTTCTCTTACTCATTGCTTTGTATCTTTAATTCTTAATGAAAAATCTTTAGCGGGACCTTCGGAATTTACTTCTTCCAAAACCGAGTGCAAATATACAAAGGTTTTTTTTTCGCGCAAGCAGTTTTATAAAAAATATTTTTATCCATTTTTATTACCTTTGCAACCGTAAAACCCGATACATCATGTTCAATAAAAATATTAAACTTATAATAGCCGCACTAATAACCATTGTAGCGGTTTGGCAATTTACAGAAAAAAATATAGGTAACGGTATTTTCCTGTTGCTTTTGGCTGGTCTGGTTATATTACTGTATTTCAAAAATGAATTTATATTACTGGCTTTTCTTAAATTAAGGAAACAGGATTTTGACGGCGCCAAGAAATGGCTCGATAAAATTAAAGACCCACATACGGCGTTGGTACAAAAGCAGGAAGGATATTACAATTACCTGAATGGCCTGATGCTGAGCCAGACTAATCTTACACAGGCTGAGAAGTACCTTAAAAAAGCAGTACAGCTCGGGTTGAATATGGACCAGGACCTGGCAATGGCAAAACTTAACCTGGCGGGAATAGCCATGACAAAAAACCGAAAAATTGAAGCCGAAAAATTACTCGCTGAGGCAAAAAAACTGGATAAGCAGGGTATGCTTAAAGAACAGATTACTATGATGAAGCAACAGATGAAAAGAGGCCCCGTGCAGCAAATGAGAAGGTATTAATTTATAAATTAAACACTATAGAGAGCCACCCAAACGGGTGGCTTTTTATTTACCATACTATAACCTAAATTAAACCATTAAAAAACAACACTTTAATTAAATTTTTAGTACATTTATTGTATTAATTGCTACACCAAATGAAGGCATTGGTAGTATATATAGCATTTATACTATGCCCTCTCTTACTTTACAGCCAGGGAGACAGCCTTATTTTCTCTAATGCAATCCGTATTAACTTTAATAAATATAAAAAAGACGCCGCATATGCCTGCCGGCACCACGATGCCGGGCGTACAGCTTTTTTATTCGACTCGCTTGTAAAGTACCGCCTTGCCGGTACTACTTTTGATAATTTTACCATTAAAAAGTGTAGTGGAGGTAAATTAAAATTTAACACCATTGATAAACCGGTAGTGCTTATAACCTATGCCTCATGGTGTGTACGGGGTACAGGTGAAATAGATGCGCTTAACCGCCTGGCTCAGAAATATGGTAAAGAAGTGCAGTTTGTAGTATTGTTTTGGGACCGGAAAAAGAATATGAAAAAAATTGCCCGTAAATTCAGCGGTCGCATAACTGTGTGTTATGCGCATGAATATTATGGGGCAGATGCCCCTTTGGTCTCCTCACTTAAACATACCCTGGGTTTACCGCTGGCTGTATATCTTGATAAAAACCGTACAGTAAAAGACATCAGACGCTGTGGCACATTACCACGCTTTAAGGCTACCGAAAAAGAAAAGGCTATGGCCGTTAACTACAACTCTTTTTTAGATGGCATGGCGCTGTTACTTTTAGACCGGGAAATTAAAAAAGAAATGCTGGCGGTTAAATAATATGGTATACTTTTTTTATACTTTTATCTACAAAACCGCTTACTAAATGAAAATATTTCTCTGTTTTTTAATGCTTTGCACTTTAAAACTAGCCTTTCCTCAAAACCAAAACTATACTCCTAAGCCGCCAGCCTATAAAATTAATGGCAAACGTGTGCTTTATGAAGGTTATATTATAAACCGCAACGGAGCAAAAGTATACACCGAAAATATGGATTACACTGGCTTTTGTTTTGACTATCTTGCATCCCTACCCGTTTTTAAAGAAAATGACACTTTGGTTTTGGTGGCTTCCAGCAGGCATGACCGCTTTGAGAACGACGAATTTTTTTATGTGCATAAAAAGTATATCGGTAAAGAACTGACATTCCGTTAAGTAACTATGACCTTAATGAGCGCTATACCGAGGGCAACCCTTTTGACGATAAACTTAGTTTTGGCAATAATTGCGGTGAGGGTTTAAACGAAGAAGGTTATAATTACGAGGAAAGTTTTAATGCCGAAGACTATCATGATGTGTTGGTAACGCTTATAACAGAAAAAGAATTTTTAAAACGAAAAAAAACGGCCGCCCCCGATTACCTAATCAGGAACAAGGCTTTGGTAAAAAAAGACAGCACTATTACCATAGGCGGGCAAAAATTCAGGGATGGTTACGGAGAGGGGCACCAGCCAAATATTTACTCTTATATTGGCGAATATAAAAAGCTTAATGCTTATTTATTAGAGTATATGTGCTCAGCCTGTGAAGAATATAACTATGAACTTATAGATAAAACTACAGGGGAAGAAATTTCTTCCTTTACTAATATTCCTGTTTTTTCTAAAAACTTCGAGTTTGTTATAGACCTGGGGCAACTTTTTAGCAATTCTCCTACTATACTTAATATATATAAATGGAAAGACCATGACGGCTATATGCAAAACACTTATAAAGAATTTGCCAACTGGTCGCCCATAGGCGATGGATTTTGGGGTGCTGACAATTGCTATTATATCGCGGTTATGCCTACCCTGACAGCAGAACGCTACAGGGGTAAAGAAATGAAAAGCCGTAAAAAAGCCCATTACAACTACCGTTATATAAAAATTCAGGTTAAAGCCCCTACAGTAAAAGAGGAAGGATACTGAAATTAATATGGCTACGTAACCAAAAAAAACTATTTTAGGAAAAAATTATAAAAATATGGAGTGCAGGGTTTGCGGTAATTCAAACAACAATAAAGCATATCAGGTAAAAGAGATGATGTTTGGTTTTAAGGATAACTTTAGTTATTATCAATGTTCTGAATGCGATTGCCTGCAAATTGCACAAATTCCGGAAAACATAAGTAAATATTATCCTGAAAATTATTATAGTTTTTCGGGCGGTATAAAAAAAGAAAACTTTATTAAACGTTTTATACGAAACAAACGGAATGAATATGCCGTATTCAGCCGTGGCATTATTGGAAAATTTTTAATTAAATATTTTCCGGATGCTACCTTCAGGCTACTCTCAAACTTCCCACTTAAAAAAAACAGCCGTGTGCTTGATGTAGGCTGTGGTGGGGGGCTTTTCCTTAATTATCTGGCAAATATAGGCTTTACAAATCTTACCGGTGCCGATCCGTTTATTGCTGATGACATAAGTTATGATGTGGTAAAAATTTACAAACAGTCTATACATCAAATACAGGGAGAATGGGATTTAATAATGTTTCATCATTCTTTTGAACATATAAGCGATCCGTTAGAAACACTAAAATCAGTAGCGGGCAGGCTAACCCAAAATGGCCATTGCCTTATACGCATCCCTGTTGCCTCTGGGTATGCCTGGGAGCACTACCGTGAAAACTGGGTTCAGTTAGATGCCCCAAGGCATTTTTTCCTGCACACAAAAAAAAGTATGGAAAAGCTTGTAGCCGGTGCCGGACTCAAAATAAAAGAAATTGTTTATGATTCTACCGACTTTCAGTTTTGGGGAAGCGAACAGTATATTAAAGGCATTCCGCTTTTTGATGAAAAATCATATGCTGTTAACCCTTCGGCATCCATTTTCAGTAAAGAAGAAATACATTCTTTTAAAGAAAAAGCCGTTCAGCTCAACAACAAAAACCGGGGAGATATGTGTGCTTTTATCATTTCAAAATAATTATACCAGCAGGTTAAGCAGGTGGGGCTGGTTATTAAGGTAATCTATAAAAAAGCCCTTTGTTTTCATATTATCCAGCAGCACTTCAAAATCGGGGGCGCTTTTAAGTTCAATACCTACTACTGCAGTACCTTTTTCCTTGCTGTTTTTCTTGGTATATTCAAAATGGGTAATATCATCGGTAGGCCCCAGCACATTCATAACAAATTCGCGTAATGCGCCCGGCCTTTGCGGAAATTTTACCAGAAAATAATGTTTTAGCCCGGCATAGAGCAAAGCACGCTCTTTAATTTCTTCCATCCGGGTAATATCATTATTACTGCCTGAAATAACACACACCACATTTTTGCCCTTTATCTGGTCGGCATATTGGTCTAAAGCAGCTATAGAAAGCGCCCCGGCGGGCTCAGCCACTATGGCATCTTTATTATACATGCTCAGTATTACCTCACAAATACGGCCTTCATGCACAGTACATACATCCTGCAGTGTATAGCGGCAAATATCAAAAGTGAGGCTGCCTACTTTTTGTACGGCAGCACCATCTACAAATTTATTAATACGCTCCAGATATACGGGTTCGCCTTTTTCCAGTGCCTTTTGCATACTGGGTGCTCCGGCAGGCTCTACGCCTATTATCTTAGTTTCGGGAGACAGCTGCCCAAGCACACTACTTAACCCTGCGGCCAAACCGCCACCGCCAATAGGCACAAAAATATAATCTATAGGTTGCGGTGCCTGCTCTAAAAGCTCCAACCCTATGGTAGCCTGACCTTCTATAATATGCGGGTCATCAAACGGATGAATAAATACTGCGCCCCGCACGTTACAAAAGTCCATAGCCGCATCTTTAGATTCATCAAATGTATCTCCCGCCAATATTACCTCAGCATATTCCCCCCCAAACATTTTAACCTGTTGCAATTTTTGCCCCGGGGTTGGGGTTGGCATAAAAATAGTGCCGTGCACCTGCATTTTATTACACGCAAAAGCTACGCCCTGGGCATGGTTGCCTGCACTGGCACACACTACGCCTTTGGCTAACTCATCTGCGGTTAATGTAGCCATTTTATTGTAGGCACCGCGTAGTTTGTAAGAACGCACAGGTTGCAGGTCTTCCCGTTTAAAATATATGCTGGCATTATATTGCTCACTCACGGTACGGTTGTAGCTAAGCGGAGTATGGGTTATAATACCCTGAAGCCGCTGCGCCGCAAGCTTTACTTTTTGCAGTGTAGGGAAATATGTTGTATCAGTATTCATTACTATATATAGGCTACATCATTGCGGGCACAGTACAACTTAATTTAAAAAGTGTTGCCATGCCCGCAACCATTAATTATCTAATTATTTTCGGGCCTCAGGCTGCGTACGGTTTTACCCGCCTGCCACATCTCGCTCTCGCGGAGCTCTGCCAGTTCTGTTTCAAGCTTTTCGCGATAATCAGGCTTACTGTTACTGGCAATACTATGCCCTGCCTCATGGCCTGCTTCTACACTTTCATATAATTCTTCAAACAAAGGTTTGGTAGCATCCCGGAAACGTTTCCACCAATCCAGCGCGCCACGCTGGGCTGTTGTAGAACAATTGGCATACATCCAGTCCATACCGTTTTCTGCCACCAATGGCATGAGTGATTGTGTGAGTTCTTCCACAGTTTCATTAAACGCCTCGCTTGGGCTGTGCCCTTTGGCACGCAGCACTTCATATTGGGCTGCAAATATACCCTGTATGGCGCCCATAAGCGTACCCCGCTCACCCGTAAGGTCGCTATACACTTCTTTCTGGAAATCGGTTTCAAATAAATAACCACTGCCTATTGCAATACCCAGCGCTACTACCCTGTCCCACGCCCTGCCTGTAGCATCCTGAAAAATGGCAAAGCTACTGTTTAGCCCCCGGTCCTGAAGAAACATGCGGCGTAACGATGTACCTGAACCTTTTGGTGCCACCAGAAAAACATCTACATTTTCCGGCGGTACAATACCCGTTTGCCCATTAAAAGTAACCCCAAAGCCATGCGAAAAATATAAGGCCTTGCCGGCAGTAAGGTTTTCTTTTACCAAAGGCCAGTATTCAATTTGTGCGGCATCGCTAAGCAGGTAACAAATAATAGTACCGCGTTTTAAGGCTTCTTCAATTTCAAAAAGGGTTTCGCCCGGTACAAAACCATCTGCAACCGCCTTATCCCACGATTTTGAATTTTTACGCTGGCCTACAATTACATTAATGCCATTATCTTTTTGGTTAAGCGCCTGTCCGGGGCCCTGCACTCCGTAACCTATTACAGCTACTACTTCATCTTTTAATACTTCTTGGGCTTTTTTAAGCGGAAATTCTTCGCGTGTTACCACATTTTCCTCTATACCGCCAAAGTTTAATTTTGCCATGTTCTTTGTTTTATTTGTTATATTTTTTTGTTTAAAATTGAAATTATACTACCTGATTACCCTTGCCGCATTTGGCAATAAAGGGCATTACATAGTAAATACCTCATCGCGCTGGTCTAAAAATTCATTTTCAACAGGAGGTTCGCCGGGTTTTGCTGCCTCAAATTCAAGTACTGCTTTATGTATACCCTCGCTGGCTTTTATTACTGCTATGCGCGCGCTGCGTACAAACTCAATAAGCCCCCAGGGTTGCAGCGCCTCGGCCAGAGCATCAATTTCTTCCCGATGGCCTGTGGTTTCAAATACCGTATAGTCATTACGTATAACCACCGCATGTGCACCATACTCCCGCAGCAGGCGTTCTACTTTTACCTGCTCGGCAATAACTTTAGTGGGCACTTTATACATGGCCATTTCCTGCCATACAATTTCCTCGTCGGTATTATAAAATACCTTTAATACATCTACCTGCTTTTCAATTTGCTTTGCCAGCTTTTGTACTACCTCTTCGGTTTCGTTTATTACGATGGTAAAACGGTGAATACTTTCTACCTCTGCCGGGCTGGCATTAATACTCTCTATATTAATTTTCCGGCGTGAAAAGATAATTGCTATCCGCGTGATAAGCCCTACCTGGTTTTCGGTATAAACGGTTATGGTATATTCCTGTTTCATATTTTTTGTTTCAGGTTTAAGGTTTAAAGTAGTTATTTGAAATAATCATATCAGATTTTAAAACAACCTGAAATTTGAAACTTTAAACTATATTAACACGGGCTGTGCCCTTTTACATTTCATCCGGGCCAAGGGCAATATCTGATACGCTTTTACCCTGGGGCACCATGGGGAACACATTATTTTCCTGACCAACAATTACCTCAAGCAGATAACTACCATTATGCGCTAACATGGTTTGTATGGCATCCTGCAAATGCTCCCTTTCGCAAACGCTATTGCCGGGTATGCCATAACCTTTAGCTACCTGTACATAATCAGGGCTTTGGATATCTACAAACGAATAACGCCTTTCATGAAAAAGTTCCTGCCATTGGCGTACCATCCCTAAAAAGTTATTATTAAGAATTAAAATCTTTACATTGGGTTTAAACTGCATAATAGTGCCCAGCTCCTGGATAGTCATTTGCACACCACCATCGCCTATTACTGCCACTGTTGGGCGTGAAGGGTCGCCATAAGCCGCGCCTATGGCTGCGGGAAGTGCAAAACCCATAGTCCCAAGGCCTCCACTGGTAATGTTACTTTTACTGTTGTTGTATTGGGCGTAACGGCAGGTTACCATTTGGTGCTGGCCCACATCACTTACTATAATAGCTTCCCCTTTTGTAAGTTCATTTACAAGGCGGATAACTTCACCCATAGTAAGCATACCATTTGTAGGGTATAGTTCGGTATTAATGAGTTTTTCCTGTTCCCGCTTTTGGCAATCTGTAAACTTACGGTGCCATGTACCATGGCTTTTTTTATCAACCAATGCTGTAAGCAAAGGCAGTGTCTCTTTGCAGTCTCCCCATACCGGAACATCTGCTTTCACATTTTTATCAATTTCAGCAGGGTCTATATCAAGATGAATAATTTTGGCCTGTTTGGCATACATATCCAGCCTGCCGGTAACACGGTCGTCAAAACGCATACCAATAGCAATAAGCACATCGCACTCGTTCGTAAGTTTATTAGGGCCATAATTACCGTGCATACCCACCATACCCACGCCAAGCGGATGGTCCGTCGGTATAGCGCTCATCCCTAAAATAGTCCAGGCACTGGGTATACCTGCTTTTTCTATAAAGGCTTTAAATTCTTCTTCAGCCTTACCTAAAATAACCCCCTGCCCAAAAACAACCAAAGGGCGTTTGGCGCTATTTATAAGTTTTGCTGCCTCCTCTATATACTCTTTCCTAATCTCTGGTTTTGGCTTGTAGCTACGGATGAAATTACATTTTTGGTACCCGTTAAAGGTTATTTTTTGTAGCTGTGCATTTTTAGTAACATCAATCAAAACCGGACCCGGCCTGCCTGAACCTGCTATATAAAATGCCTTTGCCAAAACTGCCGGAAGTTCTTCGGCATCGGTAACCTGGCAATTCCATTTAGTAACAGGCGTGGTAATATTTATTACATCCGTTTCCTGAAAAGCATCGGTACCCAGCAAATGGGCAAATACCTGCCCGGTAATACAAACCAGAGGGGTACTGTCTATCATGGCATCGGCAAGCCCTGTTACCAGGTTGGTAGCGCCGGGGCCACTGGTAGCAAACACTACACCGGTTTTACCCGATACCCTTGCAAAGCCCTGCGCAGCATGTATGGCGCCCTGCTCATGGCGCACCAGTATATGTTTCAACCTATCGGTATAATCATATAATACATCATAAATGGGCATAATAGCCCCACCGGGGTAACCAAAAATGGTGGTTACACCTTCGGCTAAAAAGGCTTCCAGTACTATCTGCCCACCCGTATAGGTTTTGAGTTCTTCAGGCTGCGGCTGTACAGCCGGTGCTGTCTTCTCCATTGTCTTTTCCATAACTGTTTTTTTACTAATATTGGTCGGTTTAACCTTTATCAAAATTCAGGCTCATCATTAATTTACTGCCACGCTTAGTAGTAAATACTTTTGAAATGAAAACTCTAAAACTCATCGGTCACACACCCTTCTGCGGCAGATGACACTGTGCGGGCATATTTATATAATAAACCGTTTTTAACTTTAAGCTCCGGCTGTTGCCAGGCATCTTTTCGGGCTGTGAGTTCTTCTGCACTCAAAAGCACATTCAGCGTATTGTTTACAGCATCTATTTCTATAGTATCATTATCCTGTACCAGCCCAATCACACCCCCTTCATAAGCCTCCGGGGTAATGTGCCCCACTACAAAGCCGTGTGTACCTCCGCTAAATCGGCCATCAGTAATCAATGCAACGCTTTTACCCAAACCGGCACCAATAAGCGCACTGGTAGGCTTTAGCATTTCCGGCATACCGGGAGCGCCTTTTGGCCCTTCATTTTTTATTACTATTACATCACCATGCTGCACCCTGCCGTTGGCTATACCTTCTATAAGCTGCTTTTCACCATCAAAAACCCGGGCCGGGCCGCTAAACTTTTCACCTTCTTTACCGGTAATTTTAGCTACACTGCCCCCCGTTGCCAGGTTGCCATACATAATCCGCAAATGCCCGTCTGGCTTTATAGGGTCAGATACCGGGCGTATTATCTTTTGGGTTTCAAAATCAAGTGGAGAAACACCGTCAAGGTTCTCTGCCACAGTTTTACCCGTTACTGTAAGGCAATCGCCGTGGAGTAAACCTTCTTGCAACAAATATTTCATAACGGCAGGAATGCCGCCATTGTTGTGTAAATCCTGCATTAAGTACTTACCGCTGGGTTTAAAATCAGCAAGCACAGGCGTAATATCACTTAATTGCTGAAAATCATCCTGTGTAAGCGGCACGCCCACGCTTTTTGCCATAGCAATAAGGTGCAGTACTGCATTGGTGCTTCCGCCCAATACTATAACAATACGTATGGCATTTTCAAATGCCTTACGGGTCATTATATCACGGGGCTTAATATCTTTTTCCAAAAGAATTTTAATATACTCCCCTGCCTGCAGGCACTCCTGCTTTTTCTCAGGACTCAGTGCCGGATTAGATGACGAATATGGCAAACTCATACCCAGTGCTTCTATAGCAGAAGCCATGGTATTAGCAGTATACATACCGCCACAGGCTCCTGCCCCGGGGCATGCATTACGTATTACACCATTATAATCTTCATCATTCATGTTGCCTGCTATTTTTTGGCCCAACGCCTCAAAAGCAGAAACAATATTTAAGTCTTCACCCTTATAACATCCCGGGGATATAGTACCGCCATATACCATTATAGAAGGCCTGTTAAGCCTGCCCATGGCCATAATGCTGCCGGGCATGTTTTTATCGCACCCCGGTATGGTAATTAGCCCATCATAATACTGTCCTCCACACACTGCCTCAATACTATCGGCTATCACATCGCGGCTTACCAGGCTGTAACGCATACCATCGGTACCGTTGCTCATGCCATCGCTTACGCCTATGGTATTAAAAACCAAGCCGGCAAGGCCTTTTTGCCAGGTGCCCTGTTTTACCAGTTGCGCAAGGCTGTTAAGATGCATGTTACAGGTATTTCCGTCATACCCCATACTGGCTATGCCTACCTGCGCTTTATCCATATCTTCATCTGTAAAGCCTATACCATACAGCATGGCCTTAGCAGCGGGCTGTGTACCATCTTGTGTAAAAACCCTTGAATACTTATTTAATTCCATTTTTAGTTTGCGGTTAACCGCTTACAGTTGACCGTTCAGAATATAATTTAGTTTGTTTGTATTGTTTTAACTATGCTTCGGTTTCAAGCTCCAGAGCATTTTTGCTCTTTTTAAATTCGTCCAGTGTTTTGCCCTGAACCAGGTTCCTGTACCCTTTCTGGATAAGCGCACATAGGCTGTCATCCCAGTTTTTGGTAAACTGCACATCGTCTAACGATTCTAATGCTACTACCTCTGCAGCCGTGCCACAAAAAAATGCGGCATCGGCACCACGCATTTCTTCGGGTGTAAAGAATTTTTCCTCAACGGGAATGTTTAACTCTTTACACATATCTAAAACAGTGGCGCGGGTTATGCCGGGTAATATACTCCCTTTTGCCGGGGTGTATAGTGTACCTTCTTTCTCAAAAAAAACATTGGCGCCGCTGCTTTCGGCTACATTACCGTTTGCATCCAGCACCAATGCTTCGTCATATCCTTTATCTTTAGCTTCCTGGCAGGCGAGTATAGAGTTTACATAATGCCCGCTTACTTTAGCCTCTACCAGAAAAGCCTTAGGGTTGGGACGCTCAAAACTACTGGTCATTATACGCATTTTATTTGCCAAATAGCCGTTTGTCCATTCCCATGCCTGTATAGTCAGGTAACTCTCCTTCGCTTTACTTAATCCCATATTTGGCGAGCAGAACACCAGCGGCCTGATATAAGCATCGCTAAAGCCGTTACGCTCCAGCACCTGATAAGTAAGACTCACAAGTTCATCCGTAGTATAATTAAAAGGCATATGCATCAACTCTGCACTACGGCGCAGGCGGTCATAATGTTCCTTTGCTTTAAAAACTTTTGTACCCTCTGCTGTTTTATATGATTTTATCCCTTCAAAAATGGCATAACCATAGTGTAATGATTGTCCATAGAGCCCGGTTGTGGCTTCGGCAGCTTTTACAAAATTGCCGTTGTAGTAGATTACTGTATCTTCATTATAGTACATACGCAATATATTTAATTCGTTACTGTCAATTTAAGGGCAAAAAAAAAGCCGTTTCACATTTTGGGAACGGCCTTTATTTACTTGTTATATTTTTTACAACATCATAAAAGATTCCCTGCACTACAGCCAATAATGACAATAATGACAATGAATATTTGTATGATGCTTAGCTTTTTCATAATTCTGATATGGCTAAAGTAAAAATTATTTTTTTTCAACACACAGTTAAAGTTATTATTTTGATGATAATTACACATTTACCATTAAAACAATACTTTTTTTGTTAATATCATTAAAATAAATTAATATCCTGACAATGGAACCTCTATGGTGTATTCTTTACCGGACTTTATGGTAAGGTTATGGTCACGCAACCACGGGTTATGTATTTTTAATATTTTATAATTTATTCCCTGTTCTTTGGCGAAAACAGCTAAATCTGGTATAGTGCTATTTACAGTTACAGGTTTTACGGGTATTACTGGGTAAGCATCATTATCTTCAAGGTAAAAATCATATTTTGCCGGATGCTCCATAATTTCCTTAAGCGCCAATATCCTGAAAACATAGCGGCTTGTTTCATCAGCGAGTAACAAATCATAATAATTATCCACTCCCTGAAAAGTCATTAAACGGTTTACACCCGCCAGCCCTGCATTATATGAGGCAGCCGCGAGTGTCCATGAACCAAATTTTTGTTTTGCGTTAAGCAGGTACTTACAGGCCGCCTCGGTACTTTTAGCCAGGTGGTAACGTTCATCAACCTCATCATTAACTTCAAGGCCGTACTGTTTGCCTGTATCGGGCATAAATTGCCAGAACCCTTTTGCCCCTGCCGGAGAAACCGCATTGCTCAGGCTACTTTCGCATACGGCAAGATATTTAAAATCGTCTGGCACGCCATACTGTTTTAAAATAGGCTCTATAACCACAAAAGACCTTTTTGCCCTTTTTAGTATTATTTGCGTACTGGCATGCAGGTTGGCATTTACCAGTAGCTCCCTATCCAGCCGTTCGTGTACATCGGCTATATTCAGCGGTGCTTTTTCGCCCGCAAAATCTATTGTAACAGGAAAATTTAATGATTTTATAGAATCTGCTTTTTGAGGGGTAGCTTTCAACTTTGCTGTTTCTGTATGCACCAGTACGCCGGTAACCACCAGTGCAGAAGTGATTACTCCTGCGCGTTTAATCCATTCCATACCTACTTCTTTTTTTTATTTATATAATAAGATGATTATTACCATGCAAAAATCAGCCCAAACTGCCGTTTTTAATAATATCGGGCAGATGTTTATTGAGCCATTTTGCTTTATTGATTATCATAATATGGGTGCCGCCCCTTACCGGTATAAAATTATCAAGGTATTTGGGTGGAAAAACCTCATCGGCATCACCGTGTACCTGAACCACTTGTGGGTCGGGTTCGCAACGGTCCCAGTTTATAATTGTCTTAAACGCCCAGTCCAGGTATTTCTTATCCCGCAGGTGAATAAACTTTTCATAAAGGTCCAGCCTTTTTGCCATTACACTATTATTCATGGTAAGTTTGCGCAGCACGTGCATTTTATTGAGGATGCCTGTTGGGAAAAAACGATAGGCATGTGTTTTCTTTGCAAACTGCATCCTTTTAGGAAATTCTGTATTGCAACGCACGCTCGAGATTATGATTACCCTTCGGGCATTTACTATACCGGCCATTTCCTGCACAATTACCCCGCCAAAAGAAACCCCTATAAGCACAGGGTCATCATGTTTAACGCTTTGGGCCAGGCGTGTAGCATACGCCTTTACCGTTTCATTCTTGTCTTTAGGTAATATCCAGGAGAGGTAGTGGCATTCATACTCCTCTGGTAAGTTTATATTCTCAAAAATTTTGGGGCTTGCGGCCAGCCCCGGCATAAAATATACGGGTATTTTGTTCATTATACTACGAGTTTTAACGGCACCCGTGGGCCTATAATAAATATTTATTCCGAAATTTGTATAAAAATAAAGCATTTTTAAATATTTTCTTTACCCATACTGCCTAATTGGGCAGATTAACAAAAAATTATGAAGACAAGGCTTTTTCCAAAAAATGAGCGGGGTACTGCTAACCACGGCTGGCTTCAGGCTAACTTTTCTTTCTCATTTGGAAATTATTATAACCCGGAAGTTGTGCAGTTTGGCATGCTTCGTGTACTTAATGATGATACTATAGCTGCAGGCATGGGGTTTGGTACCCATCCGCATGAAAATATGGAAATTATTACCATACCGCTGGAAGGTGGCCTTACTCACCGCGATAATTTAGGTAATGAGGCTACTGTGCGTTTTGGCGAGGTACAGGTTATGAGCGCAGGTACGGGTGTAACCCATAGTGAAATGAATGCCAGTAAAACCGAACATGCCAAAACATTGCAATTATGGATTTTTCCTGATAGACAAAATGTACCCCCGCGTTATGACCAAAAGGCTTTTAACCCCGAAAATCACCCTAACAAACTTATAAAAATAGTAGCGCCGCAAAATAAAACAGATGGCAATGCACTATGGATACACCAAAATGCGTTTTTATATTTAGGGGTATTTGAAAGTGGACAGGAAATTAACTATACCATAAATGATACTGAAAACGGTATATACCTTTTTCTTATAGAAGGAAAACTGGAAATTAACGGGCAGGAAGTTAATGAACGTGATGCCTATGGCGCAATAGAATTTGACACAATAACCATAGAAACCAAAGCACCGTCTAAAATTTTAATTATAGAGGTGCCCATGAAATTTAACGACACTTATGGAGATTAAAGACAATGAATTTTCGAGGCAGTTTGAAACTACCATAGATGAGCAGATGTTTTCGGTAGAGTATTCACTACAGGACCGCAAAATATTCCTGACTAAGGTAAACGTACCCGATGGCGCCGAAGAGGAGCCTTTGGTTAGCGAATTTTTGAAAGAAATAATGGATATTGCCGAAGAAAGAAGGCTGAGGGTAATGCCAACACACCCCACAGTAGTATCTTTTTTCAGGAAAAACCCCGGCTATAAAAGCCTGCTGCCTCCCGGCATACGCATATAATACCGTATAAGAGAGGATATATTAATACTCAAACGTACCGTGCGTGCTTTTAATAGTAAGGCTTTTACCATCAGAAGCTTCTACCCTACCTATAACCTGGGCGTCTATATTAAACGATTGTGAGATGTTGATAATATCCTGGGCAATTGTTTCCGGTACATATACCTCCATCCTGTGGCCGCAGTTAAACACCTGGTACATTTCTTTCCAGTCGGTTTTACTCTGCTCCTGTATTAACTTAAATAAAGGCGGTACAGGAAACAGGTTATCCTTAATTACGTGTACATTATCAACAAAATGCAATACCTTAGTTTGCGCACCACCGCTGCAATGCACCATACCATGAATATCCTGGGGAGAATATTTTTCCAGTATTTTTTTAATTACAGGTGCATAAGTACGGGTTGGCGAAAGCACCAATTTACCCGCATCTAACGGACTATCTGCTACAGCATCGGTAAGTTTTACGTTACCAGAGTATACAAGTTCATCCGGTACGGCAGCATCAAAACTTTCAGGATATTTTTGTGCCAGGTATTTGCTGAATACATCATGGCGTGCCGAGGTAAGGCCATTACTACCCATACCCCCGTTATATTCTTTCTCATAGGTAGCCTGCCCAAAAGAGGCCAGCCCTACAATAACATCTCCCGGCCTGATGTTGGCATTATCTATAACATTATTACGCTTTATACGCGCAGTAACGGTGCTATCTACAATTATGGTACGCACCAAATCGCCCACATCGGCAGTTTCGCCCCCGGTTGCATGTATGGTAACGCCAAACGATTTTAATTCTTCAATTAACTCTTCCGTACCGTTTATAATGGCAGAAATTACCTCGCCCGGTACCAGGTTTTTATTACGCCCTATGGTTGATGACAGCATAATATTATCAGCAGCGCCTACACATAGCAAATCGTCTATATTCATAATAAGTGCATCCTGGGCTATGCCCTTCCATACACTTATATCTCCGGTTTCTTTCCAGTACATATAGGCGAGAGAAGATTTTGTACCCGCGCCATCGGCATGCATAATAAGGCAGTACTCTTCATCACCTGTAAGGTAATCTGGTACTATTTTGCAAAAAGCTTTAGGAAATAAGCCTTTATCAATATTTTTTATGGCATTGTGAACATCTTCCTTAGAAGCCGAAACCCCTCTCTGGCTGTAGCGCTTACTGGTATCAGAACTCATGTAGTATAGTTTGTGTTGTAAACCGCAAAGATAAGGTTAATTTGGAAATCTGATAATTTGAAAATACAGCAATTTTAAATTATCACTACGGATTTTCCACAATTACCACCTCTACCCTACGGTTGGCTTCCCGCTCTTCGGGTGTTTTTTCGGGTATGGGGTATAAAGGTTTGCTTACACCAAACCCCTCAAAAGAAAGGCGGCTTTTTTCTATACCGTTACGGTTTAAAAACATCATAATCGCTTTTGCCCTGTCGGTACTCAGGTGACGCCTGTCTGCAGTCATGCAGCACACATGGCCTTCCAACTTAATTTTAAGCCCTGGGTTGGCTTGCATTACCGCCAATAATTCATATAATTTAGGGCGTGAATCAGGCATTATGGCAAACGTATTTTCATAAAAATTAAGATTCTCAATACGCAGGTTTTCTCCCGGTTTTGCGAGCGTAATCTTCTTCATAAAAACAGTATCCAGCTTAATTTCTTCCCTGCCCTGCGGGCCCTGTACCATAATCCTGTCCGGGTAGCGTATTTTTTGTTTATCAATCTTTACTACTTCTTTAGGCTCTTCCTTTATACCCAATATCTCATTTTCCCGGGGCAGGTCTTCCGGCCTTAGATAATAAATGGTAACCTTACGGTTTTTAGCCTTATCAGGAGACATTTGGTGCTTTTCGCCAAAACTGCGGGTTTTAAAATCGTCGCGTATTTTAATTTTATCTTTTATAAGGCTAAACACATAATCTACCCGGCGTTGTGCGAGTGTATCATTAAACTTGGTAGTACCGTCTTCATCGGTATAGCCATTTATAGCAACAACCTTAGAATCTTTATTGGCATTGAGCCAGTTTGCAAGAAAACCTAATTGCTCCTGCCCTGCCTGGTACTTATTACTGTCAAAATAAACAGAATACTCATTTTGGGCCGATACACCCGTTACATAGAGGAGTACTAAGAAAGCTATGATTTTTTTCATAATGGATTTATTCGGGGTAACTAAAATACAAATTTTTACTTACCCATAATCAAACAGCGTGCCTGATGTGTGTATGGCTCATTCAGAAATAATTTCAATTTCTACCCTGCGGTTAGCAACCTCCTCTTCATGTGTTTTTTCAGGGATTGGGTATATTGGATGTTTACCTTCAAAGCTTTTGTATGTGAGCCTGCTTTTATCTATATTATTATCTACTAAAAATTTATAAACTGATTTAGCTCGTAAAAGTGCAATATTATCTTTATCTTTTCTAAGACAGCATATATGCCCCTGTATATCAATTTTAAGATTAGGGTTATCTTCCATAACTTTCAAAAGTTCAAGCAGTACAGGTTTTGACTTTGGCAAAACTATACCAGAGTTACCATAAAAATTAAGATTTTTAAGCACTATTGTTTTACCTGTACCTTTGCTTTTAATGGCTTCTGAAATTGTGTTGTTAACCTCTCTTTCTTCATTTTTAGGCGCTAAAGCTTCTGACTCTTCTTCAACAAGCACTTGCCGAACAATAAAACTAATAACAGCCTTTCGGTTTTTATCATAATCTCCCCCTGCTATTTCTCCTAAGCCAGTTGCCGTATAAGCTTCAGAAAACAACACGCCATTTTGTTGCAGCAGTTTTTCTACATTAGCTGCCCTGCGGGCTGAAAGTGCCCTATTATAATAATCAGTTCCCCGGCTGTCTGTAAATGCTGCTATTTTGAAAACTGTAACATCTTTATTGTTTTGCATCCATTGTTGTAATGCATTATAAGAATCCGCATTAACCTCATCTTTATCAAGATCAAAATAAACAGTAAAAGTTTGCTGGGCATGCACAGCTGCAGTAAAGAGTAGAACAAAAATGTATAATTTCTTCATATTACAGTGATGTTTTTATTAGTAACGGTTAACAGCGTATTGTAGTATATATTAAAAAAGCCTGCGGTATTGCTACAGCAGGCTTTCAACTTATTATCTAAAGAAGCCATTGAAGTGCTTCATATTATTTTATCCTTATCGGGTAAAAAGAAGTTCCCTGTACTTTGTAAGTGGCCAGATCTCATCGTCAACAAGATTTTCGAGCTTATCACAATGGTATCTTATAACATCAAAATAAGGTTTAACCTCATCACAATATACATTTGCCATTTCTTCGGTAGAAGTTAATGCATTAGCCTTTTTACGGGCTTCTGTCATTTCTTCAGATTTTGCATTAATGGTAGAGATATGGCTTGATATTTCTTTGATGATATTTATCTGCTCTTTGGCGATAATTTCAAAATTATTACCAAAAATATCTTTCAGGCCTTTTACGTTTTCTATAAGTACATTTTGGTAGCGTATAGCAGTAGGCACTACATGGTTACGGGCTATATCTGCCAGTACGCGGCCTTCTATCTGTATTTTTTTGGCATATTCTTCCAGTTCAATTTCATAACGTGCCTCAACCTCAACGTGGTTCATCACATTAAGCTCTTCAAATAAAGCCAGTGCAGATTCTGATACTTTTGCTTTTAAAGCCTGAGGAGTGGTTTTGTGATTGCTAAGCCCCCTTTTGGCAGCTTCTTCAGCCCATTCATCGCTATAGCCGTCACCTTCAAAACGTATGTTTTTGGTTTCTTTGATGTACTCCCTCAATACATTGAAGATAGCATCATCTTTCTTCATTTCTTTGCCTTCAATAAGCGAATCTACTTCCTTCTTAAAGTCTTTTAGCTGTTTGGCTACTATGGCGTTAAGCACTGTCATAGCATTAGCACAGTTGGCGCTTGAGCCTACTGCCCTAAATTCAAACTTATTACCGGTAAAAGCAAATGGAGAAGTACGGTTCCTGTCAGTATTATCAAGCAATACATCCGGAATTTTACCTACTACATTAAGTTTAAGGTCAGTTTTTTCTTCCGGAGAAAGTTTCCCGTTAGAAACGCTTTCAAGGTCTTCTAGTACTTTAGTAAGCTGTTGTCCAATAAATACAGAGATAATAGCCGGTGGCGCCTCATTAGCACCCAGCCTGTGGTCATTACTTGCTGTAGCAATAGAAGCCCTTAGCAATTGCTCATTTTTATATACCGCTTTAATAGTGTTTATAAAAAAGGTAAGAAACTGCAGGTTGCTCATAGGTGTTTTACCGGGGCCTAAAAGGTTTACACCGGTATCGGTACTCATACTCCAGTTGTTATGCTTACCACTACCGTTTATACCGGCAAAAGGTTTTTCATGAAGCAATACTTTAAAGTTATGGCGTTCGCCAACTTTTTGCATTACATCCATAATAAGAGAGTTGTGGTCTACCGCCAGGTTAGCTTCCTCAAATATAGGGGCAAGCTCAAACTGGTTTGGTGCCACCTCATTATGGCGTGTTTTAACAGGTATGCCCAACAGCATGCACTCATTTTCTAGATCTCTCATAAAATTAAGTATGCGTGTTGGTATAGAACCAAAATAATGATCATCTAACTGTTGCCCTTTGGCTGATGAATGCCCTATAAGGGTACGGCCTGTAAGGGTAAGGTCTGGCCTTGATGCGGCAAGGGCAGAATCTACAAGAAAATATTCCTGCTCCCAGCCCAGTGTAGCCGACACTTTTTTTACATTTTTATCAAAATACTGGCAAACGGCAGTTGCGGCATCATCTACAGCGGCAAGAGCTCGTAATAGTGGTGCTTTAAAATCTAATGCCTCACCCGTATATGATACAAATACGGTAGGTATGCATAGTGTGGTACCAAATATAAAAGCGGGAGAAGTTGGATCCCATGCAGTATAACCGCGGGCTTCAAAAGTATTACGTATACCCCCGTTAGGAAAACTTGAAGCATCCGGCTCCTGTTGTACCAGCTGTGTTCCGCCAAATTTTTCTATAGGGTCACTACCGTCAAAAGAAGTTTCAAAAAAGGCATCATGCTTTTCGGCAGTAGCACCTGTAAGGGGCTGAAACCAGTGTGTATAATGGGTTACACCTTTGCTAAGTGCCCATTCTTTCATTCCCATAGCAATATACTCAGCTACCTTACGGTCTATCTTAGCCCCATGCTGTATGGCACTTTGCACGGCTTTGTAAGCATCTGGTGTTAGGAATTGGCGCATTGATTTGCTGTTGAATACATTGCTACCAAAAATAACTGATTTTCTATCCAGTTCTTCTACATGTACAGGCTTTCTGCCATATGTCTGGCTAATAGCCTGAGAACGAAATGTTGACATGAAACTTCTTATTTTATGTTAATGATAAATTAAATGCTGTGCAAATGTACAAAAAAATGTTGCAAATTTTAATTACCCTGCGTTTACAAAGGGGTTAATTTTCAACAAAATGAAAATAATGTAATAATACCCCAACTATTAGGGGGAACAGCAATTTTTACGTAAATTTACAGGAAAGTAACCTTTTTGAGTATTTTTCAAAAAAATTCTTACAATGGTTAAATTTAATTTAAAAAATACAAACAAAAGTTAATTAAGTTAAATATTTACTAACCAAATTGACCACTTAATAAGAATTGAATAATTTGGCTGAATAATTTAAAAATCCTAAGCCAAATGAAGAATAAAAATCTAATAGCAGGTATAGCCGCAGGTGCGGCAGTAGTTGCAGGAGCAGCAGTATATATAGCACGTACAAAAGCCAGTAAAAAATACCAGGCACGTGTAGATGAAGCTAAAGCCAATTTTAAAAGCAAACTTGACGAATTACAGCATAAAGCTGAAAAAGAATTTTCTAAAGGTGCTGATGGTACTGAAGAAGCTGTAAACGCAGCGAAAGAACGTGCCAATAAATGGGTTAAAAATACTGCGAAAGCTTAATGTGATATCGCTAATACTCGCAAGTAAAAGCAAACCGGTTATTATTTATTAATAACCGGTTTTTAAGTACCAACAATAAAACCTCTAAAATACTATAACAGCTAACGATTGAATACCCATGAAAGCCAGAGAAATTGCTGAAAAAAAATTTCAACACCACAGCAGCCTACTTGAACAGATTGCCGCCGAGACCCTTGCGGGCGGTTTTAATGACCTTTTGCCCGAAATATTGGTTATCACTACATTTCCACCAAGGCAATGTGGTATAGCTACTTACAGCCAGGATTTAATAAAAGCGCTCAAAGAGCACTATGTTGATTCTTTTACTATAAATATATGCGCTATTGAGTCTAAAGACGAGCAACATAATTATAGTGACCCTGATGTAAAATATGTACTCAACACTTCCGACCCTGAATCATATACAAAGTTATATAAGGCTATTAATGAAAACCAAAACATAAAAGCAGTACTTATTCAGCATGAATTTGGCCTGGTAGCCGAAACTGTTGAATATTTTAATGCTTTTATTGATGCTGTGCAAAAACCGCTTTCAGTAGTATTCCACACTGTGTTGCCAAACCCTGATGAGGTATTTAAAGCCAATGTACAGCATATACTTAACCGTGCCGACTCACTTATTGTTATGACACATAATGCTGCCGATATACTGGTACGCGACTATGTGGTTGAACGTACAAAAATAGCTGTTATACCCCACGGAACCCACCTAGTATCACATGGCCATAAGGCCGAACTTAAACGTAAGCACGGCCTGGAAGGTAAAAAAATACTTTCTACATTTGGTTTGCTAAGCTCTGGTAAAAGTATTGAAACCACTCTTGATGCCCTGCCGGAGGTAATAGAAAAAAATCCAGATGTAATGTTTCTTATTATTGGTAAAACACACCCCACTGTTGTTATTAACGAAGGGGAAGTATACCGCGAATTTTTAAACAAAAAAATACAGGAATTAAATATTGAGGACAACGTTACATTTATTAATAAATACGTAGCCCTTGACGAGCTTTTGGAATACCTCCAGCTAACTGATATTTACTTGTTTACAAGTAATGACCCTAACCAGGCGGTAAGTGGCACTTTTTCGTATGCGCTTAGCTGCGGATGCCCTATAATATCAACTCCTATACCACATGCCCAGGAAGTTTTGGCAGGAGATACAGGCATAATATTTGATTTTGGCAACTCCAGGCAACTTTCAGCAGGTATAAACACACTGCTTTTAAACCCTGAACTAAGGGAAAGGATGATGCTGAACGGCCTGCATAAAATAGTGCACACCGCATGGGAAAACTCAGCGGTAAGCCATGCAAAATTATTGCAGAAAACTGCCGGTGGAAATGCCATAAAACTGCAATACCGTAACCCAGATATAAATCTTGCCCATATTAAAAACATGACTACAGATTTTGGTATGCTTCAGTTCTCAAAACTTAACATTCCAGACCTGGAGTCAGGCTACACCATAGATGATAACGCCCGCGCCATGATTTCTATGTGCATGCATTATAAAAAATACCGTGATGCCAGTGTATTAAAATATATAGAAACATACCTTAATTATATTGCATTCTGCCAGAGTGAAGACGGAAGATTGAAGAATTATGTGGATGTAAATAAAAATTTTACAACCCAAAATGACAATGAAAACCTTGAAGACAGTTCCGGAAGGGCAATGTGGGCACTAGGATACCTTATTTCGCTTGGGCCTATACTCCCTGAAAGCTTTATCCAAAAGGCTGAGGCGGTTTTTCAGAAATCGCTTTCACTTACCAAAAATATGTATTCAACAAGAGCTATGGCTTTTGTAGTTAAAGGGTTATATTATTATAACCGTCATGTAAAAGATAAAGATACGCTTATCTATATAAAACTATTTGCTGACCGTTTGGTACAAATGTACCGACACGAATCTGACGAGGAATGGAAATGGTTTGAAGGTTACCTTACCTATGCCAACAGTGTATTGCCGGAAGCTTTATTGTTGTGCTATGCCATAACTAATGAGCAGGTTTATGCAGATGTTGCCAAAGAAGCAATGGACTTTTTAATTTCTCAGACTTTTGAGGAAAACAGCATCAAAGTAATATCTAACCGTAGCTGGCTGATTAAAGGACATGATAAAGAGCGTTTTGGCGAGCAGCCAATTGATGTTGCCTATACCATACTGGCCCTGAAAAAATTTCATGATATATTTAAGGAAGAAACTTACCTTAATAAAATGGAAGTTGCCTTTAACTGGTTTTTGGGTAACAACCACCTTCAGCATGTTATTTACAATCCCTGCACGGGCGGTTGTTTTGACGGGCTTGAACAATATAGTGTAAACCTTAATCAGGGCGCGGAAAGCACCGTAAGCTATCTTATGGCACGGCTTACTATTACCAAATATTTTGGCAATGCCAATGCCATATATTTCAGGCGGAAAATTAAAGCCGCTAAAATCGCCGCAATAGGTTAATAACCATATACTTTTAACTAAAGCCATTCTCCTAAAGAATGGCTTTTTTAATTTAACATATTTTATATATAAGCCTTAAAATTAAGTTATTACCATTTAAATAAAAGGGTTTATAAAATTTTAGTGGTAACTTTATAAGAATCACTAAAAACATACTGAAATGAAACTATATTACACCATAATTTCCTTCTTTTTAATTACTAGTGGTGTACAGGCACAGGTATACGGCTGTACAGACCCTATGTCTATGAACTATAATCCTAATGCCACAGTAAATAACGGAACCTGTACCTATGCAACAACCTCTGTAACGCCGGAATCATCGGTAAACCTTGACGGTGCTGTAAATGAAACGTCTGGGCTAATACTGTGGAATGGATTAGTATATACCCACAATGATGATAATGATATTAACGTGTATGGAATAGACCCAGTAACAGGACAGATAAGCAGTACTTTACCTGTGTCCGGAGCAACTAATGTTGACTGGGAAGATATAGCACAGGATGATGCTTTTATTTACATAGCCGATACTGGTAATAATGCCCATGGTAATCGTACCGACCTGAGAATAATACGTGTAAATAAAACGCAACTCTCAAACACAACACCACAGGTAGAGTATATTAACTTTTCTTATGAAGACCAAACCGATTTTAGCACTGCCAATAACAACACTACCGACTTTGACTGTGAGGCAATTGTTGCAGGTATTAACAACATATATATTTTTACCAAACAATGGACTAGCCAACAAACCGGTATATACAGCATACCCAAAATACCAGGCAATTATACTGCGCAATTAATGGGTACTTTAGATGTAGGAGGCCTGGTAACAGGGGCTACCTGGATAGAACAAAATAATATTATAGCCCTGAGCGGTTATACAGTTACCCTACAGCCTTTTATTTATTTGTTGTATGATTACAAGGATACCGATTTTTTAAGCGGTAATAAAAGAAAGATTAATGTAGCCTTACCATTTTATCAGGTTGAAGGTATCACTACGGATAACGGCATAAGGTACTATCTGAGCAATGAACATTTTCAGCAGGGTAATGCTATTAATACACCACAGCAATTGCACTTTGTAGACCTTTCAGAATATGTTGGGCAATACCTTAGCGTAATGAATGATACTTTTGCCCGTGCCGGGATAAGAATTTACCCAAATCCGGCAGCTGATAATTTATATATAGAAGGCCCTGTTAGCCTTATTGGCCAGAGTTTTTATATTACAGATGCTACAGGGAAAGTTATACTTACAGGCATGCTCGAAAGCCAAAGCAGCCAGCTTGATATAGCTACGCTACAGGCAGGGCTGTATACAGTAACCATAACCGGATATGAAGGCGGCAGTTATAAACTGGCAAAAAAGCCTTAATTACAGTTTGCTTATCTTAAGGTAACCAATATGATATTCATCATCCGTACCGGCTTCATTTTTGTGTATGGTAATGCTGTAAAGTTCTTTTAGGTGCGTGGGTATAAGGTCTTCCACCTTATGCATATCATCTACATCAAGGGCATATTTTTCATCAATATGGCTTTCGGCACCCTTAAACCCGTAATGCTTATAAAAAGCAGTTTGTTTAGCCGCTTTTACAGCGGTTGACATGGCCGGGGCCACTGCCAGCATTTTATAATGATACTCTTCGGGGTCGCCGGGCTTATAACCGCCCAGGTTAAGAAAAAACAGTTTTTCTTCTTCTGTCATTTCTTTTTTTGGCACAATGTGTATATCATACCCGCCCACATGGGTAACGGCGCGCCAGGAGTCAATATGCAGGTCGCCTCCTTCGGGCCAAAAAGCATACATATCCTCTTTTAAAGAAGATAATGATTCTCCAATACCAAAAAAAATATCGTGCTGTTCTGTAACACGGCTTTGGGGCGTACAACCCAGTAAAACCATAAATAATTTTAGTTGTTTCTCCATAGTTTGGCAAAGATAAAATAAACTTTTTTTTGTAAAATCTCTTAAAATACATTTTTTGGCTTGCTTTTTGGTTTAGCATCTTATATTATAAACCAGTAAAATTTTAAATTATGAAAAAGATACTTTTACTTTTCGCCACTATCAGCTTATTTTCACTTACAGCCTGCTCTAACGACGATGATAATAATAACTATTACCCAGGTACCGATATCAGAAGCGAGGTATTTGAAGTTGATCATGTTAACTTTACAGCAAATGGCGATTATACCGTTACTATACCCCTTAATCCTAGAATTAATAACGAAGATGTAATATTAGTATACAGGCTTAGTGGATCTGATCAGGGTAATGACATTTGGGAACAAATACCTACTACCTATCCTCTTGCAGAAGGAACTGTGAATTACTATACTGATTTTTCAGTAAATAGTGTGTCAATCTACTTTGATGCGGATTTTGATGCTATGTTAAGGCAGGATTTTTCTCTTGACCAGGTATTCAGGATTGTAATAATACCGGGTTATTTTTCACAAACCTTAGACACCAGTAATTATGATGCGGTAATGTCTGCCTTACAACAACAAGGCGTAAAAGAACAACATATTGAAATACAGTAATATAAAAATGTATTTCAATAAAAAGCCCTGCAAATTGCAGGGCTTTTTGTTTAGTAAACGTTAAAGTATACACAGCCGGTTTTAAATGTTACTAATTTTAGTAAATAAATAAAACATCATGAACAAACTAATTAAAGCCCTTATAGCGGGCTGGGGCGCCAAAAAACTTGGCGGCGGCTGTGTGGGCACTATTGTTGCCTTTGTTGTAATATATTACCTTTTAGGGTATTGTGAGCGTTAATTAACCTGCTGATGCGGCAACACGTTGCTGTTCCTTATAGTAATATACCAGGTATACCAATAAAAAATTTTCGGTTGGCGTGTTGCCAAAATCATCTTCACACGTAAGTATGTATTCAGTTTTAAAACCCTTCCAGCTAAAGGTTGAATATAACAACGCTACCTGCTCTCCTTTATAATTTACTATAATGTACCCCTGTTTAAAAAAGCCACGTTGTTTTATTTTATAAAAATGATGTGCCTGCTTATACGGTATAAACATTGGGTTAATCCTGCCTTTTAATTCCAGCCAGGGCTGTTCATTTAAAAGTATTTCCCGCGTACCTTTCCAAAAACTTTTTTGCTCAGTACGGATAACACTGCCATCAGCAAGGTGTATTTGAGGATACGCTGAATACCATTTCGCAAAAGTGATACCCCCTATTAGGGTTTCTTCTCTTTTTATGGTAAACTCACGCGCTCCATTTTTTAAAACAGTATATTGTTTCATAAAACAAATATCTAAATATAAATAAACACACTCAAATACAGGTTTAAAAAAAGTTCAATTACATATTTCTCCGGTACTGCCCCCCTACTTCAAACAAAGCAGCGGTAATCTGCCCTAATGAACATACTTTGGTAGCTTCCATCAACTCTTCAAAAATATTCTGGTTTTTAACGGCAATTTCCTGTATTGTACTTAATTTTTCCTGTGCTTCATTTTTATATGTTTCATGAAGGTTTTCCAGCGTATCTATCTGAAACTGTTTTTCGGCTTCTGTAGCACGTATTACCTCTAATGGCACAACTGTAGGCGACCCCTTACTGCTCAAAAAGGTATTTACGCCTATAATAGGAAATTCGCCCGTATGTTTAAGGGTTTCATAATACAGGCTTTCTTCCTGTATCTTGCTGCGTTGGTACATGGTTTCCATAGCGCCTAAAACACCTCCTCGTTCGGTTATCCTGTCAAACTCGGCTAAAACAGCCTCCTCTACAAGGTCGGTTAATTCTTCTATAATAAACGAGCCTTGTATCGGGTTTTCATTTTTGGCCAACCCTAATTCTTTATTTATAATAAGCTGAATTGCCATTGCACGGCGCACGCTTTCTTCGGTAGGCGTTGTTATGGCTTCATCATATGCATTGGTATGCAAAGAGTTACAGTTATCATAAATGGCATATAATGCTTGTAGCGTAGTGCGTATATCATTAAAATCAATTTCCTGCGCGTGTAAAGAACGCCCCGATGTCTGTATGTGATACTTTAGCATTTGCGCACGCTCGTTAGCGCCATACTTATTTTTAAGTGCCTTAGCCCAGATGCGGCGTGCCACACGGCCTATTACTGCATATTCCGGGTCTATACCATTGCTGAAGAAGAACGAAAGGTTAGGCCCAAAGGCGTTAATATCCATACCGCGGCTCAGGTAGTATTCCACATAAGTAAAGCCGTTGGAAAGCGTAAATGCAAGTTGCGTTATGGGGTTTGCCCCTGCTTCGGCAATATGATAGCCCGAAATAGAAACCGAATAAAAGTTACGCACATTTTGTGTAATGAAATACTCCTGCACATCGCCCATCAAACGAAGGGCAAATTCGGTAGAAAAAATACAGGTATTCTGTGCCTGGTCTTCTTTTAATATATCTGCCTGAACGGTACCCCGTACCTGGCTGAGTGTGCGTACTTTTATTTCATTATATACATCCGCCGGAAGCACCTGATCACCCGTAACCCCTAACAACATAAGGCCAAGGCCATCATTACCCTTTGGTAACTCTCCGTTGTAGCGTGGGCGCTGAGTGCCTTTGGATTTATAAATATCTTCTATTTTTTTATTAACCTCATCTTCAAGTGCGTTTTCTTTTATATAGAGTTCGCATTGCTGGTCTATGGCAGCATTCATAAAAAAGCCTAACAGCATAGGCGCTGGCCCGTTTATGGTCATACTTACCGATGTCATGGCATGGGCAAGGTTAAAGCCGCTATATAGCTTTTTGGCATCATCAAGACAGCAGATGGATACCCCAGCGTTACCAATTTTACCGTAAATATCAGGCCTGTACCCCGGGTCATTACCATAAAGTGTTACACTGTCAAAAGCTGTAGAAAGGCGTTTTGCAGGCATCCCAAGACTCACGTAATGGAAACGCCTGTTGGTACGCTCAGGTCCGCCTTCTCCGGCAAACATACGGGTTGGGTCTTCCCCTTCCCTTTTAAACGGATAAAGCCCTGAGGTGTACGGAAATTCTCCGGGTACATTTTCCTGAAGGCACCAACGCAAAATATCTCCCCACGCCTGGTATTTTGGCAGGGCAACTTTTGGTATTTGTGTATGTGATAACGACTCAGTATGTGTTTTTATACTAATTTCTTTATCGCGTACCTTAAACGTATACACCGGGTTTTTGTATTTATTTACTTTATCATCCCACGTTGTAATAACCTCCCAGTTATAAGGGTCAAGATCCATTTTTACACGGTCAAACTCAGCAATGAGCATTTTAAGGAAGTCTTCGCTTCCCTTAGCATTAAGCTTATCACTATCCAAGCCAAATTTGGTAAGCTCCGGTTGTGTGCCCGCAACAGATTCGATAGTTTTATATATACCGTAAAGTTTTTGTGCTACTTCCTGCTGGCTGGCAGCCATAGCATCATAATTACGGTTGTTTTCGGCAATTTCACTAAGGTAACGGGTACGTTTTGGCGGGATAACATAAATTTTCTCGCTCATTTCCCTTGTAATTTCAAAGGTAGAAGTAAGGTTTGCACCTGCTTTATCTACCAACACATCCATAATTTTTTTATAGAGCGTATTCATACCGGGATCGTTAAACTGCGAGGCAATAGTACCAAATACTGGCAAATCATCGGGTTTGGCATCCCACAGGTTATGGTTACGCTGGTATTGTTTTTTTACATCGCGCAGCGCATCCAGCGCACCGCGTTTATCAAACTTGTTTATCGCCACTAAGTCGGCAAAATCAAGCATGTCAATTTTTTCAAGCTGTGTAGCGGCACCAAATTCAGGCGTCATTACATATAAAGAAACATCGCTGTGTTCTAATATCTCGGTATCGCTTTGCCCAATACCCGATGTTTCAAGAATAATCAGGTCATATTTAGCTGCCTTAAGTACCTGTATGGCCTCAGCAACATATTTAGAAAGCGCCAGATTGCTTTGCCTTGTAGCCAGCGAACGCATATATACCCGAGGGTTATTTATGGCGTTCATCCTTATACGGTCGCCCAATAGCGCGCCACCTGTTTTACGTTTAGATGGGTCTACAGAAATAATACCCAGTGTTTTCTCGGGGAAATCAATAAGAAAGCGTCGCACCAGTTCATCTACTAATGATGATTTACCGGCGCCACCTGTACCGGTAATACCTAATACAGGGGTAGATATATCTTTATTTTGCTCATGTATAGTTTCCAGTGCCGGTTTTGCTACTTCAGGGAAATTTTCTGCTGCAGATATAACCCTTGCAATAGCAGTAGGTTTTTTATCTTCCAAATGCTTTACCTCTCCGTTAAGTTTATCCCCAATAGGATAATCAGAGCGTTCCACAAGATCATTTATCATGCCCTGTAAGCCAAGTTCACGCCCATCGTCTGGTGAGTATATACGGGTTATACCGTATTCCTGTAATTCTTTTATTTCTTCAGGCAGTATTACACCGCCCCCGCCGCCAAATATTTTTATATGCCCTGCCCCTTTTTCCTTTAAAAGGTCATACATGTATTTAAAATACTCGTTATGCCCGCCCTGATACGAGGTCATGGCTATGGCATTGGCATCTTCCTGTATGGCCGTATTTACAACTTCTTCCACACTGCGGTCATGCCCGAGGTGAATTACTTCTACACCGGTAGACTGTATAATGCGGCGCATAATGTTTATGGCAGCATCATGCCCGTCAAAAAGAGAGGCTGCGGTTACTATACGTACTTTATTTTTAGGAATATAAGGAGTTACAGGTTGCATAATGAAATATCTTCAATTTTAAGGCTGCAATTTAGCAAATTGCTGAGAATTTTTAAAAATATAGCGTAATTATTCCCTGATAATGTGGTTTACATTGCCATCGTTGATAAACAGCACGCGCAAAGGATATTGGTGCGACTGTACTGCCGTAGGATACCAATGCCTGCCTTTTTGTGCTAAAATAAAAAGGCCGTTCTCATTGCCCACTACGGTAAAATTATCTCTGGGTGGCTGGTTTATATAATTGGGTATACCAAACTCCTGCCACAAATAAGCGGCCAGAGCAGGCACATTATCATCTGCAAAGCCTATTTCACTAATGTTTATAAAGCTTTCATTTGTAAAAGGCATGCTCCCTGAGTTTTTTTTGGAGTTGCGGGTAATTACCTCAACTATATTGCCGTTATTATCATAAAAATAAAATGACTTTGCATTCCAATTGGCAAAGTCGGCTATGGTACCACCGGTTTGCACCGGCAGTAGTTCAACCCGTTCTTTAATTACACGGTAGGCCTCTAAAAAAAGATTGTTGGGAATTTCTATAGCAAAATGGTATACCGGCTTGCGGTTACTTGTAGCTTTAAATATTAATTTGGTACCACCAATCTGGTAAAACAGCAGAGTTTGCTGTTCCTTATGGTAAGGCTCAACATCCAGTATTTTTTTATAAAATTTTTCTGTCGCAGTAATATCGCTACTGTGCAGTTCAACTTCCAGAATATCCATATAGTAAGTGATATGGTACTAAGATAATGATTTTGAGGCTGGTCTTACTAAAATTTATGATAATGTTAAAATGTTTTATATATCTACTATTCCTGCAAAACTTTTTCAAATTTCAGATAGCCTCCTGTGAAATTTGATATTCCCGGATCACAACAAGTTAAAAATCCTGAGTCTTTAAGTGTAAGGAGTGTTCCACTCATCTGTACAATTTGATTGGTAATATTATAATCATCACCCATGAATGTGAGCGTGAAAAATGCCGGATCATTTATATTTTCCGTATACCATGGAAGATATTCATAATTATCATGAAATATAATACAATCACTGTTTTCAGGATTACCCAAAACCATCATTTGGCTTGTACCATCAGCATTTAATACAAGTATATTATTTTTATTACAACCGTTCCATTGTGAATAAAGATTGGTTGATGCTTCACCGTCATTATTGATGTCAAGAGGTTCATCACTATACCAGCCAACTAATTTCCATTGCCCAACAAGCATAGAGGGATGATTACCATATTCTTGTTTTTTTGTATCATCATTATTGCAACCCATAAATAAAAATGACAATATTAATAGCGAAAATATTTTTTTCATGATAAAATTGATTATGGTTTTTTATTAAGATGCATAAAAAATAAAAACGTTGCGTAATAAAAAATGGCTGCCTTACGGCAGCCATTTTTTATCGGTATATTATTCTCTAATTAAGACAAAGCTGCCTTAACCTGGTCTGCCGCTTCCTGGAACAATGTTGCAGAAAGAATAGGCATACCTGAGTTATCTATAAGTTCTTTTGCAATTTCGGCATTAGTACCCTGCAGGCGCACAATTATAGGCACTTTGATAGAGTCGCCCATATTTTTATAAGCGTCAACCACACCCTGGGCCACACGGTCGCAACGTACAATACCTCCAAATATGTTTATAAGGATTGCTTTTACGTTAGGGTCTTTAAGAATGATACGGAAAGCTGTTTCTACACGCTTGGCATCGGCAGTACCACCCACGTCAAGGAAGTTTGCCGGCTCAAAGCCTGCATATTTAATAAGGTCCATAGTTGCCATGGCAAGGCCTGCGCCATTAACCATACAACCTACTGTACCGTCAAGGTCTACATAGTTAAGCCCAACTTCTTTAGCTTCAACCTCAATTGGGTTTTCCTCACGCACATCGCGCATATCGGCATATTTCTTTTGGCGGAAAAGTGCATTATCATCTAATACTACTTTAGCGTCTACCGCAAGAATTTTATCATCAGACGTTTTAAGTACCGGATTAATTTCAAACATAGAAGAGTCGCTCTCTACATATGCTTTGTAAAGTGAGTCAACAAACTTCACCATTTCTTTAAACGCATTGCCACTAAGGCCAAGGTTAAAAGCAATCCTCCTGGCTTGAAAGCCCTGTAGGCCCACAGCCGGGTCTATTTCTTCGGTAAAAATACGGTCCGGAGTTTTTTCGGCAACTTCTTCTATATCCATACCACCTTCGGTAGAATACATAATCATATTGCGCGCTGCACCCCTGTTAAGTAGTACAGACATATAAAATTCTGAAGGTTCACTGTCACCAGGGTAGTAAACATCTTCAGCCACAAGTACTTTGTGTACTTTTTTACCGGTAGGAGGCGTTTGCGGGGTAATAAGGTCCATACCTATTATCTGCCCTGCAATCTCTTCAACCTGCTGAAGGTTTTTGGCAAGCTTAACACCACCGCCTTTACCACGGCCACCCGCATGTATTTGGGCTTTAATTACGTGCCATCCGGTACCGGTTTGTGCTGTAAGTTCTTTAGCGGCTGCAACAGCCTCGGCAGCATTGTTTGCCACAATACCGCGCTGCACACGCACACCGTGGCTTGCCAGTATTTCTTTTCCCTGATATTCGTGTAAATTCATGATATATGCATTTTCTTATTAAAAGTGGAACAAAAATAGCAAATAACATCCAATAGCTGAAAGTAATTTTTAACTTTTTGCCCTGTAAAAAAATACATCTGCAAAACGCAACCACAAGACAGGGTTTGTATCTTACTATAGCATATAGCCCCACAGCTATATATGTAAACCTGTAAATAACACACCACACATGAAATTTTTTACCCTCATTACGTCCGCCATTTTACTGGCCAGTTCCTGCAACGGCGATGATCCTTCACCGGTGCAATATACCAACAACTGGAACCTTATTAATGTGAGCGGTGGCTTTGGCGGATTTGATTCTGACTTTGAGCCCGGCTCTATTACCTGGTCTTTTAACAATGACAACAGCACTATTACCGTTGTAAATAATAATACTGATCAAACGGCAGAAGATTTTTTTGACAGTGGCAACTATAGCTTTACTATAGCGGCAGATGAAAATTTATGCCCACAGTTTTTAACCGCTAATGAAATGGAGATAGGGTGTATAGACCTAAGCAATGAAGGCGAAACTATGGTAATAAAACAATTGCACATTGCAGACGGATTTACACTCACTTTTAAAAAATCATAAACTACATACCATCACCTTGCTATCATTAAAATTATTAACAGGCTTACCGCCTTTAAAATTGATAGGTATGAAAGAGACATTAATTTTTATCATCTTTTTTCCCATTTTAGTACTGTTTGGAACAGGAAGCGGAAAATAACATCATTAACTATATTTGTTATAAATAAAACAATTTGTTATTTTTTGTTAACCTTCTGTTATTTGCTTGTTTACATAGAACATAGTGACTAATTTTGCTTTACATAAACAAAAAATATGGAAGCGAAACAGCTGTTGCAATTAGCAGATGAATTTGGGGGGCCACTGTATGTTTACGATGCGGCTAAAATACAATCACAATATCGTAAACTGGAAAAAGCCTTTTCTAAAGTAGGTAATTTAAGGATAAATTATGCTGTAAAGGCACTCAGCAATATATCTATATTAAAATTGCTTAAGCAGATGGGCTCCGGGCTTGATACGGTTTCTATAGAGGAGGTACGCCTTGGGCTTTTGGCCGGTTTTGCACCAGAGACTATTATTTATACCCCAAATGGTGTAAGTATGGAGGAAATTGAAGAAGTAGCCGCACTGGGCGTACAAATAAATATAGATAACCTTTCTATTTTAGAGCAGTTTGGCGCAAAGCACCCAAAAACACCGGTATGCATACGCATAAACCCACACATTATGGCGGGGGGCAACAGTAATATATCGGTTGGGCATATAGACAGTAAATTTGGTATCAGTATTCACCAGCTACCACACTTATTGCGCATTGTAGAGAATACAGGCATGCACATTAACGGTATACACATGCATACCGGCAGCGATATTTTAGATGTGGGTGTATTTTTATATGCTGCAGAAATTTTGTTTGAAACTGCCATGCATTTTAAAGAACTGGAATTTGTTGACTTTGGCAGCGGATTTAAGGTGCCTTATAAAAAAGACGATATACAAACTGATATTGAAGAACTTGGCAAAAAACTAAGCCGCAGGTTTAATACTTTTTGCGAGGCCTATGGGCGTGAACTTACCCTGGCCTTTGAGCCGGGTAAATTTTTAGTGAGCGAAGCAGGCTTTTTTATTGCTAAGGTAAATGTAGTAAAGCAAACAACCAGTACAGTATTTGCCGGGATAGACAGCGGTTTTAATCACCTGATACGTCCTATGCTTTATGGGTCTCACCATTTTATTGAAAATATAAGTAACCCTAAAGGTAAAGAGCGTTTTTACAGCGTAGTGGGATATATTTGCGAAACAGATACTTTTGCAAGTAACCGCCGTATTGCCGAAATTAAAGAAGGTGACATGCTTTGCTTTAGAAATGCAGGCGCTTATTGCTTTAGCATGAGCAGTAACTATAATTCGCGTGTGCGCCCTGCCGAAGTACTTTGGTACGAAGGCAAAGGCCACCTGATACGCCAGCGCGAAACTTTTGAAGACATTACCCGCAACCAGGTCATCATGGATTTTGAGCCTGCCGTTGCCACTACCGCTTAGGTTATATATATATTGTTATTTTATTAAGCCGCAACCCTTAAAAAGTTGCGGCTTTTTTCAACATTATCTATAACTAATTTAGTTCGGGTGTGACTTTCTGTTTACTGAATAATGAATAATTAAGCCCAAAGATTGAAAAGAAAGTATTGTTGGTTATTCTTACATCGTCAAAATCTTTTCCGAGTGATATATTAAAGCTTATATTTTCGGTAAAGGTATATGATGCCTGGGCTGCCAGGCGGTAAGTAAAGTCTTTTTCTACGCGTATAATTGCCATACCACCACTGTTTAAGTCCGGTATCTCGGTGCGGTACCACCGCGCCATACCTTCAACAGAAACATTAAAATCTTTTCCCTCTTTAATATATCCTATACCGGCATCCATATTATAACTTGTGGTATCAGATACACGTGTCATAAAACGTGTAGTAAGTGTCCATGCATCAGTATCAGTAAAATAGTTATTGGCATTTAGCCACAACCCAAATTTTTGAAATGCCTGGTCGTGTACTTCAGTCTGAAATTTGGCTGCAGAAGCAAGTTCCAGGCTAAACCCTATACGTTTATTACTAAGTTCTATGACATTTTCGGCTAAAGCATCCATATTGGTCTTTTCAGCAAAAAGGCGGTTAATTTCTGCACAAAACATTATAAGCGATTCTTTTGTGTCATCATAATTATCTTTTATTGCATTAGTAATAGATAGGAAAGTATCCACTAATTCAGGTGAAGTATTTTCCCTTTGCATATTGCTTGTTAAATTATCTATTAATGCTTGCTTTGTAGTGATACTGCCCCTATTAACAAACCCACGTGCCGAGCTGAAAAAACTCATAATGGTTTGTTTATCTTTTAAATCTCTTTCCTTTTTTTCAAATTCATCCGTAAGTACCCCTCTAATCAATTGAATACGTAGCCCGACACCCAAATTATTATTACCTGAAACACTATCTTGTACCGTTGCGGCAGAAAGGGATAACGTTTGTAATAGCAACTGTTTCCCTTTAGCCTCCAGATACTCTTCGCGGCTAAGTTGGGGCCTGCTTTTAAGCCAGTAAGGAGCTACTTCCATACCCAGGTTCATTTTTAGTTTACCGCTTTCGTCAAAGGAATTAAGTACGTCGGTTGCTAATTTTTTTGTGTTATTAGGCCGCATTACAGCCGATGGTTCGTAATCCAGTATGCTAAATGCCGGGGTGTTGGGTATCTGCAAATCCTGAGACCATACCGCTGCATTAATAAACAGAAAAATTAAAAATAATTTTATTTTCATAGCTCCAGTTTGTTCAATTTCAATTGCAGTGTATAGCATACCGTATCAAGATGTTGTGGCACTTCCTTTTTATAGGGGCCAAACTTTATACGTTCTTCCTGGTTAGCATTTTGTAGATAAACAGTCATGCTCGTCCAGTTTGTTTCTAACAATTTATCCTTTACGGTAACAGCAACAGTAACCCATTGGTCGGCTTCATTAATGCTGTGTATAGTACCCGGGGCATTGGTACTAATCAGATCAATACCATTGAATATCAAATAACCGCCCCCTTGCCCATCTCCTATTTTGACTGAAATTGTGAGTGGGAACGAAGCCTGCGAAACATTGCAAAAGTCTTCTGCATCATAGTAAATAATTGCCATTTTAGTAATTTTAAAGTTATAGTGTAAATATAACTGAAAATCAAAATATTACAATACCCAATAGTAGGTATATTCATACTAAAAAAATCTGAATTGTAAATTAAAAATAGTGATATCTAAGATAATGTCAAAGGAGAGATATTTAGTATTTTGCACCTCGAAACCTGAAACTTTAAACAAAATTAAATATTGATTTTAGTCAACGTTTCTAATACATACTGGTGCATCACCTCTTTATAGTCAAGGTGGGTAACAATGCGCAGTTTGCCTTTACCAAGCCCGCTTATAAAAATATTTCTGCGTTTTAATAGCTCTATAAATGCCTGCTCATTATACTGCGGCCTGAGTGAAAATATAAGTATATTAGTTTCTACCGGCTCTACAACATCTATCCATGGCATTTGCTGTAACACTTCGCCCAGTTGTTTGGCGCGGCGATGGTCTTCATCAAGGCGGCCTACATTATTTTTAAGCGCATACAGCCCTGCCGCAGCCAGGTACCCCGCCTGCCGCATGCCGCCGCCTAGTACTTTACGTATGCGTAATGCCCGGTTTATATCGGCCTTACTGCCTGCTAACACTGAGCCTACGGGAGCGCCCAATCCTTTAGATAAGCATACCGATATGGTATTAAACAACTCTCCAAACTGTTTGGGGTGCTGTTTTTTTGCCACAAGCGCATTCCATAAACGGGCACCATCAAGGTGGTATTTAAGATTGTTGCTGGTACAAACTTCTTTTATCTCTTTCAGGGTTTGCAGGCTGTAACAGGCTCCGCCACCTTTGTTGGTAGTATTTTCCACACACACCAGTGTAGTGAGCGGACTGTGATAAAAATCGGGCGGATTTATAGCATCCTGCACCTGTTTGGCAGTAACCATGCCGCGGATACCGTCAATTAACTTTGCCGAAACCCCGCTGTTAAACGCAATACCGCCGCCTTCATAATTATATACATGCGCCCATTTATCACAAATAAGCTCATCGCCCGGCTGGGTGTGCAGCTTAATGGCCGCCTGGTTTGCCATAGTACCGGAGGGAAAAAACAATGCGGCTTCCATACCAAAAAGGTTTGCCACCGTTTCTTCCAGTTCGTTCACGGTTGGGTCATGCTTATACACATCATCACCCACCTTTGCCCTAAACATGTGCTGCAGCATTTCGTGCCCCGGTTTGGTTACCGTATCGCTTACCAGATTTATTTCCATATTATTAAAAAAGGATGCTTACTTTTGCGTAACGTAACTACAAAACTACATTAATTTATGACAAATACCGAACAGATAAAAGGTATTATAGAGCGTCTTGGTGCGCTGAGGAGGTATCTTTGACATCGACAGGAAGTTAATAGAAATAGCTAACGAAGAAGAGAAGACTTTTGCCCCTGATTTTTGGAACAATGCTAAAGAAGCCGAAATTATAGTGCGGCAGCTGCGCAGCAAAAAGAAATGGGTTGAAGACTATGAAAAAGGTACTACCATGGCCGAAGAGCTACAGGTAATGTATGAGTTTTTTAAGGAGGGCGATGTTAGTGCCGAAGAGCTTGACGAGCAATATAATGCCACTATTACCCATATAGAGAACCTGGAGTTTAGAAATATGCTGAGCGACGAGGGCGACAGCATGAGCGCCGTATTGCAGATTACTGCGGGGGCCGGTGGTACCGAGAGTTGCGACTGGGCCAGTATGCTGATGCGTATGTATATTATGTGGGGCGAAAAAGAAGGCTATAAAGTTAAAGAGCTTAACTTTCAGGCCGGGGAGGTTGCCGGTATTAAAACCGTAACGCTGGAGTTTGAGGGCGATTATAGTTTTGGTTACCTGAAAGGTGAAAACGGGGTACACCGTTTGGTACGCATTTCCCCGTTTGACAGTAATGCCAAACGCCATACCTCATTCGCCTCGGTATATGTGTACCCGCTTGCCGATGATACTATTGAAATTGAGGTAAACCCTGCCGATATATCATGGGAAACTATGCGAAGCAGCGGTGCGGGAGGCCAGAACGTAAACAAGGTAGAAACTGCAGTACGCCTGCGCCACCACCCTACGGGTATTATTATTGAAAACTCCGAAACCCGTTCGCAGCTGGATAATAAAACCAAAGCCATGCAATTGCTTAAATCTCAATTATATGAAATTGAGCTAAAGAAACGCCAGGCCATGCGCGACGAAATTGAAGCGGGTAAAATGAAAATTGAATGGGGCTCGCAAATACGCAATTATGTAATGCACCCCTATAAATTGGTAAAAGATGTACGTACAGGGCAGGAAACCAGTGACGTTGATGCCGTAATGAATGGCGAAATTGATCCGTTTTTAAAAGCCTACCTGATGATGATGGGGCAAAAAGAAGAAGAGTAAGCTATTTTCCATTTCGACGGAACAAAGTCGAGTGGAAAAATCTACAATAGTAAACCTGCACTTGAAAAGTTGCAGGTTTTTTTATTAAAATTGAATTTATAAATCAAAATATAATTCAGAGCCGAAATTAAAGTGATTAAAGGAATTAAATGACAAATAAGAATTTACATCCTACAACCCTATTTATTATAATATTATGTTAATATAACTACAATAAAAATATAAATTGTATTTTTACAGGCAGGAATTTTCTCTTTAAACATTTCTTAAAATTCCTGATGATGTTGTATGACAATGACCAAGAAAAGCCTTATACCGAAAGACGACGGCCTGCGGCTTGAAAAGCTACGCGATTACCAGATATTGGATACCCATTCTGAAGATACGTTTGATAACATAGCCCTAATGGCCCTACAGGTTTTTGGCACTTCTTCGGCCTTTATAACTTTTGTGGATGAAAACCGGGTGTTTTTAAAATCAAACCTGAGCCCACTCAACAAAAACGAAATTCACCGTAACGACAGTATTTGCAGCCGTGCCATTTTTCATAATGAGGTAACGGTTTATAATGACACCCATAACGAACCGGAGTTGCTTGAAAGCCCTTATGTATCGGCAGATGGGGGTATACGTTTTTATGCCGGGGCACCGCTAAAATCGCCCGAAGGTTTTAATATGGGCACTATTTGTGTTACTGACTCTGTACCGCGCGAGTGCACGCCTGAGCAGCTTACTATATTAAAGACACTCTCTAAGATTATTATTGATAAGCTGGAGAATAAAATGCGTTACCGCAAATCATTAGAAAGCCAGGTTAACCTGATGAATATTGCGCTGCATGAAATAAAAAATCCGCTGGCGAGTATCAAACTCGCTAATGAGATTATTACCAAAAATACTGCCACTGCCGAAAGGATGACTGTTAATATAAAATCGGCAGTAGACAATATACAGAAAAAACTTTCAGAATACCTGGCACACAGTGAACTGGAAGAAAAAGATATGGCCCTTAATATTCAGGATGTAGATATTACCGCCATGTTTAAACGCCTGGTAAACAATTTTGAATTGCTTGCGCATCGCAAAAAACAAAAAATTGAGCTGTATATTGATGACAACCTGCCTTCTGTAGAGGCTGACCGCGAAAAGATACTGGATGTGCTACACAACCTGCTTAGTAATGCCATAAAATACAGTTACCATAACACTACCATAAAAGTAAGTGCCCGCGAAGCCGGAAATTATTTGCATATTGAAGTGAAAGACGAAGGACAGGGGCTTAATTTTAACGACCTTCAAAAATTATTTACCAAATTTGCCAAGCTGAGCTCTAAGCCCACAGGTAAAGAAACTTCAACCGGTATAGGGTTATCTATAACAAAATCTTTTGTCGAGCTGCACAGGGGTAATATTTATGCCATGAGCCCGGGTAAAGAAAAAGGTACTACCTTTATTGTGTCTTTACCTTTTAAATATTCTGCTTCTGGGCAACAGGCAGCCGAGGCAGTGCCCGGTAATTCATACAAACAGGCTTAACTTAAAGCCATTCTATAAGCGATATACCAATACCTATAGTGGTTTGGCGGTTATTATAGTCTATAAGCGTTTCGCCGTAGCCATGTGTTACCTGCAAATACCCTTTAAGGTTGCCATCTATACGGTATGACCACGAGGCTTCGGCATAGCCGTGCAAATGGCTGTTAAGCTGAAAATTTGTACTCCCTGTAAAGGTTACAATATGCCTGCCGGCGGTATAAATACCTATGGCCTCTCCCCTGCCTATAAAATGCTGTATATCCGGGTTATCATCTACATCATCAGGCATGCGGTACCACGGGCGCAGGTATACCTGAAAATCGCCCACCTCAAAACCGGCCTGTACTATAATACGGTTCCAGCTTCGTGACAGCGGGGTATCCCTCCCATTGCTCTGGTGGTTAAGCGCTATACCCAGCATGCGGTTTTTTACCCCGAATATATCCCAGTTGGTGGCAAAATTAAGTATAAATTCAGGCTCATAATTGGTTTCCCTAAAAGGGCGCGATAAAGAGGCATTATATATTTGCCAATGCGACTTTTGGGTATACGCGCCCCACAAATCGCCATGCCCCCAAAAAATTCCCTGAAATATTTTTACCTTAAAGCTCAACTGAAATTTAGCCTCCAGATTATTAAGGTCTATATTATTGGGGTTTATATAATCTTCTCCCGTATTACCGCTCTGGGGTTGCCCGTTAGGGTGGCTGCTCCACCGCAGGGGTAAAAGATATACGGGTTTATAAGGGGTAAATACAAAAGTACCGGATGAAGTAAGGGTATCAAGCTCCCACCGTTGCGACATAGAACGCGGGCGTGAATTATTAAAAACTGAAGCAATTTGAGCCGAGGCTGTAATATTTATAATTAATAAAACTATAACGACTGAAAATCGCTTCATTGCCAATACTTTTTGTGGTAAAGATAGAAAAGCTCACTAAACTCTTATTAGAAAATCTTACAAAAAAAATCCGTTACCGGCAGGCAACGGATTTTAAGTATATTTTTTGTGCAAATTAACTGAATAATGCGGTTATGCCTCTTATAACGTAATACACAATGGCTGCCAATACAGCAGAAACAGGTATGGTAAGTATCCACGCCCAAAGCAAGCTTATGGTTACACCCCAGCGCACAGCAGATATCCTTTTGGTTATACCTACCCCAATAATAGAACCGGTTATGGTATGTGTGGTAGATACAGGTATACCCCAATGTTCTGTAAGGTATAGTGTTATAGCGCCTGAGGTTTCGGCAACCACACCTTCAAAAGAGTTTACTTTGGTTATTTTACTGCCCATGGTTTTTACAATCTTCCAGCCACCGCTCATGGTACCAAGACCCATCATGATAAAACTGGTAAGCGGCACCCAGCCCCACTCCATTACAAAAGTTTTAAAAGGGTCTGCCGAATTTATAAATACAGGGTCGCCTGTACTGATATGATAATAAATTACGGCAGCACCAATAATACCCATTACCTTTTGAGAGTCATTAGCACCATGCCCAAGGCTAAAAAGCGCCGAAGACACCAGCTGCAGGCGGCGGAACCATTTATCTGCCTTGCTTGGGTTTGCATTACGGCAAATATTGAGCAGTAAAACCGCAAGCAGGTATGCCACAACCATACCCAAAAAGGGCGCTGCGAAAATAAACAGTACAATAGGTATAACCTTGGCATAATTTATTACAGTACTAAGGTCTGCACCATCTACCAACGCTGCATGCGCAAGGGCTGCGCCCATAAAACCGCCAATAAGCGTGTGCGATGATGACGAGGGTATACCGAGTTTCCAGGTAAGCAGGTTCCAGGTGATGGCCGCAATAAGCCCCGCCAAAATAACCTCGAGGGTAATAAAATCTTCACTTACTGTTTTGGCAATGGTATTACCAATTTTAAATTCGCCAATAATATAGCGCGAAATAAAATAAGCCAGAAAGTTAAAAAACGCTGCCCATAGCACCGCCTGAAAAGGTGTAAGCACTTTTGTGGCTACTATGGTGGCTATAGAGTTGGCGGCATCATGAAAGCCGTTTATATAGTCAAATGCAAATGCTAAAACAATTATTACAATAAGAAGTGTAAACATAATGTTGTAGTACAGGATTTAGTAATTAAGAATGTTTTACAGCAATAGACTCTAAAACATTAGAAACCCCTTTGCATTTATCTGCAGCAGACTCCAATGCAGATAACACCTCTTTATAAATAATGATCTGTTTAACATCGGTTTCGTTTTCAAAAATATCGGCAACCGCCTTATCAAAAACACTGTCAGACTTATTCTCAAGCTTGTTCAGTTTTTTACAGGCTTCGGTAATACCTTTAAGGTTTTTCATATCCTTAAGGTCAAATACAGCCGTTTGTATCAGTTTACACGCGTCAAGGGTAATCTCGGTCATTTTGCGTATAGACTTGGTAATTTTTTCTATCTGGTATAAACGCATCCTGCTGGCAGCGCCATAAAGGTAATCGGCTACATTATCTATAGATGATATAAGGGCATAAATATCTTCACGGTCAAAAGGTGTAATAAAATTACGGCTCAGCTCCAGATTCATAGTATGGGCTATACCCTCTATAACCGATTCTAATTCCTCAATTTTCCTGAAATATTCTTCCCTTTGGGATTTTGGCGCATTTACAGCTTCATGCAGTGTTTCGGCTAAAATTACCAGATTTTGAGTAGCTTGCTCAAATAATGGGAAAAATTTCCTGTCTTTTGGTACAAGAAACTGAAAGATGTTGTTTATAGACATTTAGATAAATTTAAACTGCCGCAAAGGTACCTTTGATGTGTTAAGAAATGGTTAACAAATTATAAACAACACATTATTAAACACTACGTAAACGTATTATAATTAACTTGAACTGTTTTGTTTATGCATTAACTTTAAATTTGGCCGGCCCCTATTATATGGCGTTATGGCCTGATTTAACAATCGCTTTAAAAACATACACGGGCAATTACATATGTAAAAGCTACTTTTGTCTTGTAAATAACATACAAATGAAAATAAAACAGCGAAAAAAAACTCCTCCTTTAAGCCTTATAGAACGTTTTTCTGACGAAAAAGTATTCCTGATAATTATTTTCTGCATCTTTATGGCCAGCGCCCTATTTTACGGGCAGCCACAGGTTGCTATGTGGATAGGTTTTTTAACTGCAGCCTATGCCACAGTATCTAATGACAGTATACAATCGCTCGGCACGTTTATAGAAAGCAACAGGCAGCGTAAATGGTATGTACTCTGGCTGTATGTTGGGGCTATTTTTGTGGCAACAGTAACTGTAAGTTACATAATTTTTGATGGCGATGTTACCTACCAGCGCCTTTTGGATGCCCAGGGCAACAGCCCATACCCCCACCCGCAAGAATTTTCGTTTTTTATGCTTATGGCACCCCTGGTGCTGCTGATACTAACCCGTTTACGGATGCCGGTATCTACCACTTTTTTAATGCTTAGTGTATTTACGGCATCATCAAGCGGTATTACCTCTATGGTAACCAAAAGCGTCTCGGGTTATATTATAGCGTTTATCGTATCTGCGTTGATATGGTATTTTGGCTATAATTATATACGCCGCAAATTTAAAAGCAGGGAGGTACACCCCGGCTGGATGGTGGCCCAATGGCTGGTAAGCGGCCTGCTGTGGTCTGTATGGGTAATGCAGGATGGCGCTAATGTGGCAGTATTTTTACCCCGAAGGCTGGATATTACACAATTTGTTATTTTTTGCCTGGTGATATTCTGTGGGCTTGGCCTGCTATTTTACCTTAGGGGCGATAAAATTCAGCAGGTTGTGAGCGAAAAAGTACGCATTTCTGATGTAAGGGCTGCCACACTTATTGATTTTACTTATGCCCTGATACTTATCTATAAATTATTTATAAGTACCGTACCCATGAGTACCACCTGGGTATTTCTGGGGCTTATTGGCGGGCGCGAAATAGCCGTAAACCTGGCTCGGCTTAAAAAAGGCAAAAAGCATAAAACAAAAGCCATGCGCCTTATCGGTAAAGACTTTTTATTTGCCTCTATAGGCCTTATCATATCGGTAATGCTGGCTGCAACGGTAAACCCGGCCATTAAAAATGACCTTCTTGATTTTTTTGGGTTTTAAGCGCTGCTAAATTATAATGATAAAGGAGCTGTGTTTTTTAACCGGCTCCTTTTTTATTTTATTAATATTATCAAAGTACAATCTGTAATTCGTAAACGATTTCGTATTTTTACCTTATTAAATTGCATAATCATTAAAATTATCGCTTTAAAATGGATATTAACTTCAACAAAAACGAAGACCACAATAAACTATTGCTTTCTGATTTAAAACGCAAACTGGCACACGTAAAACTGGGCGGTGGCGAAAAACGTATTGCCAAACTGCATGGTGAGGGTAAAATGACTGCACGCGAACGCATTGATTATCTATTAGATGCAAATGCACCCCGCATAGAAATTGGCGCCTTTGCAGGAGATGGCATGTATGCTGATCACGGCGGCTGCCCCTCTGGTGGGGTTGTGGTAGAAATTGGCTATGTGCAGGGCAGGCAATGCATAGTAGTAGCTAATGATGCCACTGTTAAGGCCGGGGCGTGGTTCCCCATAACCGGAAAGAAAAACCTGCGTGCGCAGGAAATTGCCATAGAGAACAGGTTACCAATAATCTATTTAGTAGACAGCGCCGGGGTATACCTGCCGTTGCAGGATGAAATTTTTCCGGATAAGGAGCATTTCGGGCGGATATTCCGCAATAATGCCATTATGAGTAGTATGGGCATTACCCAGATTGCTGCCGTTATGGGCAGCTGTGTTGCCGGCGGCGCTTACCTGCCCATTATGTGCGATGAAGCGCTGATTGTTGATAAAACAGGCAGTATATTTTTGGCAGGCAGTTATCTTGTAAAGGCTGCCATTGGCGAAAATATAGATAATGAAACCCTTGGGGGCGCCACCACACATAGCGAAATAAGCGGTGTTACCGATTATAAAGCCAAGGATGACAAAGATGCCCTGGATACCATTAAAAATATTGTTGATAAAATTGGCGATTTTGATAAAGCCGGTTTTAACCGTAAAGCAGCGGCAAAACCTGCGCTTGATGAAAAAGAGCTTTACGGCCTGTTGCCAAAAGCGCGTAATGAGCAGTATGATATGCTTGAAATTATAAAACGCCTGGTAGATGACAGTGAATTTGAAGAGTATAAAGAAGGTTATGGCCAAACCCTCATTACCGGCTATGCCCGTATAGACGGCTGGGCGGTAGGCATTGTTGCCAACCAACGGAAGGTGGTTAAAAGTAAAAAAGGCGAAATGCAGTTTGGTGGTGTAATATACAGTGACAGTGCCGATAAGGCTACCCGCTTTATAGCCAACTGCAACCAAAAGAAAATTCCGCTGGTATTTTTGCAGGATGTTACCGGCTTTATGGTAGGCTCTAAAAGCGAACACGGCGGTATAATTAAAGACGGTGCCAAAATGGTAAATGCCGTAAGCAATTCAGTTGTACCTAAATTTACTATTGTGGTAGGCAACAGTTACGGCGCAGGCAACTATGCAATGTGTGGCAAAGCGTATGATCCACGCCTGATAGCCGCCTGGCCCAGCGCAGAACTTGCCGTTATGGGAGGCGCCCAGGCCGCAAAAGTACTTATGCAGATAGAAGCCCACTCCCTTAAAGCCAAAGGCGAAGCAGTAGATGCCGAAAAAGAGGAAGCCCTGTTTAAAAAAATAAAGGCGAAGTATGACGAGCAGGTATCGCCATACTACGCCGCTGCAAGGCTCTGGACCGATGGTATAATTGACCCGCTGGACACCCGTAAATGGATCTCTATGGGCATAGAGGCCGCTAACCATGCCCCTATTGAAAAGCCTTTTAATATGGGGATATTGCAGGTGTAACTAAAAACTGCGCCTGCCGTTTTATCCTTTAGTTTGATCTTTAGGGGTTAAATTTTCGGTAGTTTTAAGATAGGTACTAATTATTTCGGGTATATCTTCTTCTCCCTTCAGTTCTTTATTTTTTACCCTTTCTACCAATTCCGGGTCTTCTGTAAGGTGATAGGTTACGCCCTTTTTTATACCGCCCAGGTGTCCGGTAATGTAGAGCATATTGGCTTTTTCAGCGCCTTTCTTCCTTATGTAATAAGCCGTTGTGGGTAAATCGCGACCCTGTACGTACCGGTAAAACAAATATATTTCGCCCGTTTCACTGTTAACCCGGTATTTTTGAGACTCAACATAAAATGTCACATAATTGTTCCGGCCTGCTATCAATAACAATGATTTACCTAATGAAGCATTACCTTTGATTGTAGGCACAGCAGGTATATTTTCATAATGGTAGGTATGCCCCTGTTCAGAAGTAACCGTTACCGTTTCAATATCAGAACGATTTACGGTTTCCTTTTTACCTTTTTGTGTAGGTTTAAAGGCTATAAAATTTTCCTTTGAAGAATTAGGCACCATAACATATCCTTCTTTAATAGTACTATCAACAAGCTTAATACTGCCTGCCCAATACGGGTTTGTATTTATATTTTGTGCGGCCGCTTGGTTTACTACAGCACAAAGCATAAAGGTTACAAACAGAAACTGTTTAAGTAAATTCTGCTTCATTGTTAATTATTTAAGGTTAAGTGATTTATGACGTTAAAGTACAAATAAAAACGTATCAAAATCAAAAAGCTAATATTAAATTTTTTGTGACTTTTTGTGTAAGTAAATGCTTAGAAATCTGTAACAATTTCATAATTTGCAAAACACGTAAAAACCGTTAGCGCATACATGAAAAATTGTTTAAACACCTTACTTTTATTGCTGTTTGCACTCTCAGCAGCAGCCCAAACTTTTACAAGGCGCGATACCTTGCAAGGAGGGTTGCGCCCCGAGCGCACCAGTTATGATGTGCAGCGTTATGACCTAAATATTACAATAAATCCGGATAAAAAATATATCTCAGGCTATAATGATATTACGTTTAATGTGGTAGCCGAAACTGCTAAAATACAGGTTGACCTGTTTGAAAACATGCAGGTAGACAGTATTGTTTTTGAAAATAAAGTACTGGAGTACAAACGTGATAACGATGCTGTGTTTATACATTTCCCTAAAAGTTTAGCAGAAAAATCAGAGCAAAAAATATGTTTTTATTACAGCGGAAACCCTGTAATTGCCCGCAATGCCCCTTGGGACGGCGGGTTTATTTTTAGCCAGGACAGTAACAATAAACCCTGGATAGGCGTAGCGGTTCAGGGTACAGGGGCCAGCCTGTGGTACCCGGTTAAAGATACCCAGACCGATGAGCCTGACCAAGGTGCTACCATAAAAGTAGCAGTACCCAACGGCCTTATGGATGTTAGCAACGGCAGTCTATTGGGCCGTACCAACCTGGGTAATGGCTATACCCGTTGGGACTGGGAAGTAAAAAACCCCATAAACAACTATGACATTACGGTAAATATTGCCGATTACGCCCACATTCATGACAACCTAAACGGTTTGGATTTAGATTATTATGTGCTTCAGGAAAATAAAGATAAGGCGGCTAAGCAGTTTGAGGAAGTTAAGCCAATGCTGGAATGTTTTCAGGAGAAATTTGGCCCCTACCCTTTTTATGAAGACGGCTATAAACTGGTAGAAACCCCGTATTTAGGCATGGAGCACCAGAGTGCCGTAGCCTACGGAAATAAATATAAAAAGGGCTATTTGGGTAACGATTTGTCTTATAGTGGTATAGGGATGCTATTTGACTATATTATAGTACATGAAAGCGGGCATGAGTGGTTTGGTAACAGTATAACTTCCAGCGACATAGCCGACATGTGGATTCACGAAGCTTTTACCACTTATGCTGAAAGCGTATATGTAGAATGCCGCTACGGTTACGAAAAAGCGCAGAAATACATTAATGGCGAAGGCCGTAATGTACTAAATGACAAACCTATAATAGGTATTTTCGGAGTAAATAAAGAAGGCAGTGGCGATATGTATTTTAAGGGGGCGCTTATGCTCAACACCATGCGGCACATTGTAAACGATGATAATAAATGGTGGGAAATTCTGCACAATTTTGCAGTTTTCTTTCACAATAGTGTCCTAAATTCACAGTCAGTTGTGAACTATTTTAGTACCCAAAGTGGCATATCTTTCACACCTGTGTTTAACCAGTACCTGCATTATACCCAAATTCCGGTTTTGCAGTTAAAAGTATCGGGTAACAAGTTGCAATACCGCTGGCAAACCGATGAACCCAATTTTACCATGCCGGTAGAAATTTCAGTTGATGGAAAAACAATAAGGCTACAGAGCACCAACCACTGGCAAAAAACAAAAATAGCCTGCAAAACCTTGGAGGATATTACTGTAGCCACCGATAAATTCTACGTAAAAGTACAAAAGCTATAGTGCCGCATCCAGGCTTTTATGGCGTATTACCTTTCCGGAAGCTGTTTCGGCAAACTGCTCCCTGAAAATTACTTCCCGGGGTTTTTCAAATTTACCTAATGATGAAAATATAGTCTCATCTATATCGTAAGGTTTCCCTTCTATTACTAACACCAGCCTGTTACCCAGCCTGTCGTCTGCCACGCCGGCCACAAAAAACCTCCGGGCAATATGGGGCGCCAGCTTTTCTTCAATCTGTTCCGGAAACAATTTTATGCCTCCGCTGTTTATCACATTATCAAAACGGCCTTTCCATTCAAAATGGCTTTCATCAATAACATCAACCACATCATTGGTAATCAAAAGTTTTTCGCTAAGTTTTGGCGTATCAATTACCAGGCACTGCCTGTCATCTGTTGTAATAGCAACATCAGGCAGTACTGTAAAGGCAGCTTCCCCTACCCGTTTTACGGCGATGTGAGATACCGTTTCGGTCATACCATACGTTTCATACACCGCTGTAGGCAGGCTACCAAGCTTTTCGGCCAGGGCTGCATTTACTTTAGCCCCCCCAAGTATTACCTGTTTAATTTTATAAAGTTGTTGTATCGATTCTTCTGCCTGCAAGGGCACCAGGGCAGCAAAATCATACCCAGTTTTAATCCCCTGTAACGGATCAGATGAGGGCGGCACAACATCGAGTTCCCAACCCAGTACCAGTGCGCGTACCATCATCATTTTCCCGGCAATATAGTGTAGAGGAAGGCAAAGCAGCGCTTTGGTTCTGGCAGGGAGGTCAAAAAAACGGCCCGTAGCAAGTGCAGAATGTACCATAGCCTGTTTGCTTACCCTAATTTCTTTTGGTTTGCCTGTAGTGCCCGAGGTATGCATAACAATATAATTGTTCGCATCAAACCAGTCCAGCAAAAAGCGGCCCATCTGCTGTTCAAAATCGCTGCCTTCTTTAATATAGGCATAAGCCACCCGGCTCAAATCTTCTTTGCTAAAGTAAAAACCATTCAGCATAAAGGCAGGGTGCACAAAAGTATAATCAATAGCGGGTATCAAACGTGTCAGTTTCTTCGGTTATTATTACAGGCTTAGGTAGTACCTTACCTGTTAGTTTTTCTTTCCAGTTACTCCATTTATATACTTTGGCAAACAAAAGCAACAGCAATGGGTAGATTACCAGCACAGGAACCAATACATCAAAACCGGCAGAAGGCTCTGATACATCTTTAAGCACCGAATCGGTTTGAAAAGCTGTCCAGTCTGCCGTTACCAGCAAAGCAGCTACCAGGTTATTAGCTGCGTGAAAGCCTAATGTAAGCTCATTTCCTTCGTCCATCAGGGTAATTATACCTAATAAAAAGCCCGTGCCTATATAATAAATTATTATAAAGTAACCCATTTTTTCTACCTCAGGGTTAAGTATATGCAGCAGCCCGAAAAATACCGATGTTACCACCAGCGGCACCCACCTGTTTTTTGCCAACAGCCCGAAACCCTGCATAAGATACCCCCTGAAAAGTAGCTCTTCCAGAGAAGTTTGCAGTGGTATCATCAATATCCCTATTACAGCAAGTATCAGGAAAGCACCGGGATTAAACTGTACTACATAATCGGCAGGGTTAGAAAAATAATCAATTGCCGTAGTGGCTAAAGAAAATACTGCCCAGATAAAAAAAGCAAAAAACACACGTTTCCAGTCTACCCGCGGGCGCGATGTAATAATGTCTTTAAGTTTTTGCTTATGCAACAGTTTAACAACCAGTAAAAGTGCTGCAAGCGCTGTTACAAAAGTAAGCAGCATATAAAACAGGGTAGCATTACGGTCCAGGTAATTATATACAGCAGTATCAGTCATGGGCAGCGGTTCGCCGGTATTCATGCTGTGCACCTGCATAGCAATTACCATAGGCACCTGGCCCAGCAGCATGGCAAGAAAAACAAGGAGTGTGCCCAGCATGTATTTCCAGAAAGTATTACCGGGTACAAAAGCTTTTTGTATAAACATGTTTTATCAGTTTGCAATAATTGTTGAAAGTAGTAAAAATATAAAGGAATTTTAAAAAAAATATTCACTCTTAACTTACAGACAAACAATAATGTAAGAATATTTTTTTAAATGTTTAACATAATATTAATATCCCCGCATGAAACCTTTGCCGTTTTTCGCAGTCCTATACCCCATAATGATCACCAAAGCTATATTAAAATTTTTTACATGAGAAGATTTCAGACATTTGTCTTACTGACCTTTTTATTTTCCGCAGTAACGGGTTTTGCCCAAAATAATAACGGCAAAAAAGCAACCGTAACCGGAAAAGTGATTGAGCAGGATACCAAACTGCCCTTAGAATTTGCAACCGTAACCCTTTTAAACCCGGGTGATAATTCCACTGTAACCGGCGGCATGACCAACGGAGAAGGTGTTTACACCGTTACTGTAGACCCCGGTACTTATATTTTTAAATATGATTTTATTTCTTTTCAGAGTGTACAGGTAACCAAACAGGTTACCGGTGATGCCAACCTTGGCACTACCCCTATGGCACCGGATGCCACACTGCTGAATGAGGTAGAAATAACTGCCGAACGCAGTACGGTAGATATACAGCTTGATAAAAGGGTATATACCGTTGGTAATGATATGATGGTTAAAGGCGGTACCGTGAGCGATGTGCTGGATAATGTACCTTCTATAAGCGTAGATGCCGAAGGTAATGTGGCTCTTAGGGGTAACCAAAGCGTTACCATACTTATAGACGGAAGGCCCTCTAACCTAGCCGGAAGTAACATTGCCGATGTATTACGCCTTTTACCTGCCGATTCTGTTGACAAGGTAGAAGTTATAACCAACCCTTCTGCACGTTATGATGCCGAAGGTGGTGGCGGTATTATAAATATCATCCTTAAAAAAGGCAAGGCCGATGGCTTTAACGGTTCGGTAACGGCAACTACCGGACAGCCCGATAACCACGGTTTAATGGCTAACCTTAACTACAGGAGCGAAAATTATAATGTGTTTTCTAACCTGGCATACAATTACAGGAAAAGCCCCGGCATGTCTTTTACAAACTCTGAATATCTTGACGAGAATGGAAACACGACTCAATATGTTAATGAAGATAGTGACAGAGAACGCCTAAGGCGTGGTGTTAACGCTAATTTTGGTATAGACTGGTATCTTACCAAAACCCTGAGCTGGACCAACGCCATAAACTTTAGGAGAAGCAATGGTGATAACCCTACCAAAACATATTATGATTATTACCTTGCCGATAAAACGTTTAATTACACCCGTTTCCGTTATAACCTTGAAGATGAAAAAGATACCAATGTAAACTATTCGAGTTATTTTTTAAAGAAATTTAACGATGATGGCCACCAGCTTAAGGTTGATGTATCGGTAGCCAAAAGTATAGATGATGAAAATTCATACATCAGTGATGAAATAGTGGGTTCAACCGACCCGGACACCAATTCCTATCAGCAAACCCTTAATAAGGAAAATGAAGACAGGGCCGTGGTACAGGCCGATTATGTATTGCCCTTTAGCGAAGAAAGCCGTTTTGAAGCTGGTTATCGCGGCAGTTTTACAACACTTGACACCGATTTTGATGTACAGGACCTTCAGGATGGCGCATGGATTGACAACGATAACTATACCTATCATTTAATATATAAAGAAAAGGTAAATGCCCTGTATGCACAGTACGGCTCTAAATATGGCAAGTTTTCTTATATGGCGGGTATGCGTTGGGAAGATTCAAACATTGATGTAAACCTGCTTAATGCCAATGATTATAACAAGAAAAGGTATAATAACTTTTTTCCAAGTGCTTTTTTAAATTACGAATTTTCAGAGAACAGTAATGTAACGTTAAGCTACAGCAGGCGTATAAACCGTCCGCGCGGACGGTTTCTTAATCCATTTGGCGGGCTGCAAAGCAACATTAATATATTCAGGGGTAACCCGGACCTGAACCCGGCAATGACAAATGCGTTTGATTTAGGGTATATGCGCAAATGGAATACGTTAACTTTTAGCACTTCTGCCTACCTTAATGTTACTGATAATACGTTTCAGTTTGTGCGCACCAGGCAGGGCGAAACAGCCGATGGCACACCTATTACCGTTACAAGCCCTATAAACCTTGCGCAGGAATACCGTTTTGGTTTTGAGTTTAATATTAATTACAATCCTTTTAAATGGTGGCGTATAAACAGTAACTTTAATTTCTTCAGGAATGAGACTAAGGGTGATTATACCTTTAATTACACCTATAATGGGCAGCAACTTGAGGATTACCAGGATTTTAATAACGTAGCGTATAGCTGGTTTACTCGTATAAACAGTAAAATAACCCTGCCCTGGAAGATAGACTGGCAGGTAAATGCCGATTACCGTGGTGCAGAAACCAATGCCCAGGGTAAAAGGCGCGGTGTTGCCAGTATGAATACCGCATTAAGTAAAGATATACTAAAAGATAAAGCTACAATAGCGGTAAATGTACAGGATGTTTTTAACAGCCGTAAATGGAAAAATGAAGTGTATTTGCCGGGAGAGTTACGCTCTTATGGCGAAATGCAGTGGAGAAAACGCCAGATAACACTTTCTTTCACCTACCGTTTTAATATGCGCAGAGACAACCAGAAAGAGCAGCAGCGCGATGGACAGGGTCAGCCGGATAGTGAAGACTATATTGGCGGATAATAAAATACTAGTTAGTTTTGTAGGTTATTTGTAAATGATACAGGCGCCCTTATGGGCGCCTGTATTCTTATAAAACATTTTAAAAAAATCAATCCATTAAGGAAAAATACCCCTTTGTTTGTAAGCCATTTCAATACGGGTCAATGCCACAATATAAGCTGCCGTACGCCAGTCTGTACCAAACTGTGCAGAGGTTGCAATTACTTTGGCAAAAGCATCTTCCAGTTTTTTTCTTAGTTTGGTAATCACATCATCCATACTCCATATTTCCCCGTTACGGTTTTGCAGCCATTCATAATAACTGCCAATTACCCCACCGGAATTACATAAAATATCGGGAATAATCTCTATCCCCCTGTCAAGCAAAATAGTTTCACCTTCGGTATCAATAGGCCCATTAGCACCTTCTGCTATTACAACAGCCTTAATATCAGCTGCATTATCCTCAGTTATCTGGTTACCCAAAGCTGCCGGTATAATAATATCGCAGTCAATACCAAAAAACTTCTCCGATGCAAAATCATGGTCAGTATACCCATGTATGGTAGCATTTTCGCTTTGGTACTTTAATAAATCTTCAGGATCTAAGCCGTCAGCATTATAAATAGTTCCTGTAGCATCCTGCACTCCTACTAATATAGCGCCATTTTGGTGCATAAAATGTGCCGCCCAGTAACCCACGTTACCAAAGCCCTGCACTATAAACTTTTTACCTTCAAGGGTAGTACCTTTCATTTTAGCCCAGGCCTCAAGAGTTACTACCACACCAAAACCTGTAGCCCTGTCGCGGCCTTCAAGTCCGCCGGAGCCTACCGGTTTACCGGTAACTACATGCTGGTTTTTACTACGCTCAGATGGCGATTTGGTAGACATATATGTGTCAGCAATCCAAGCCATCATTTGAGAATTAGTATTAACATCCGGCGCAGGTATATCATGCTCAGGGCCAATATTTTCGCCAAGGGCATACGTAAACCTGCGGGTTATCCTTTCCAGCTCAGACTGAGAATATTTCTTCGGGTCAAGTTGTATTCCCCCTTTACCACCGCCATAAGGCAGTCCGGCCAATGATGTTTTCCATGTCATCCAGGTAGCCAGTGCACGTGCTGCATCAATATCTACCGTTTCATGGTAGCGCAGGCCGCCTTTATAAGGCCCAAGGGCATTATTATGCTGTACCCTGTAACCGGTAAAAACTTCAACGTCGCCATTATCCATCTTTACAGGAAAATGCACAACAATTTCATTATTGGTTATAGCTAATATTTTTTTAACACTCGGGTCAAGGCCCATAACATCTGCAGCCTTGTAAAACTGGTTCATTACGTTTTCGTACATCCCCGTTCTGCGACGGGGCTTTGAAGTTGTTGCCATAAATTTAAATTTATAACTTAGTTTATCTTGTCTTTTAGTTGTTAAAAACTATACAAATATATATAGTTGTCCGGAATAATTGATTTAAAATATTGATAATTTTTTAAAAACAAAACTATTAAATTGCGATTATAATAAATACAAGGGTAATTTACCTCACTCAGGTATTAATTCTTTAATCAAGATTAACAGTTTTTAAAAGTTAAAAATAAGTGTTAAAGCACGGTTTATTAATTTTATTCAAAAAAAAGTTAAAGGCATTACATTAAATGTAACACATGTATTTTGAAAGATTTTTAGTACCCAACTATATATTTACTGCACCATACCCCCCCTTTTAGACGCTCTTTTTTGGTATATTTGTATAGATTAAATACTAATAAAATGAAAGTAGAGCAAATTTACACCGGATGCATTGCACAGGCTGCCTATTACCTTGAAAGCAAAGGAGAAGCTGCAATTTTTGATCCGCTTAGGGAAGTACAGCCCTATATAAATAAAGCCGCTAAAGACAACGCACAGATAAAATATATTTTTGAAACACATTTTCATGCCGATTTTGTTTCAGGGCATTTGGACCTGGCCAAAAAATCAGGAGCAAAAATAATATATGGTCCTACTGCAAAACCTGAGTTTGATGCAATAATAGCCGAAGACGGGCAGGAATTTAAAGTAGGCGATTATACTATAAAAGCCCTGCACACACCCGGCCACACGTTAGAAAGCACATGCTATTTACTTTTAGATGCCAATAAAAATATATACGGCATTATTACCGGCGACACCCTTTTTATCGGTGATGTAGGCCGCCCGGACCTTGCACAGGCATTAAGCACAGAACTCACTCAGGAGGTGCTGGCATCTCACTTATACAATTCGCTCCGTAATAAAATAATGCCCCTGCCAGATGATGTTATTGTGTTTCCAAGTCATGGGGCAGGCAGTGCCTGTGGTAAAAACATGAGCAAAGAAACTACCGATACCCTCGGCAACCAGAAAGCAACTAATTATGCCTTAAGGGCCAATATGACCCGACAGGAATTTATAAGCGAATTATTAGATGGGCTGGGTACCCCCCCGGCCTATTTCCCACAAAATGTATTACTTAATATAAAAGGGTATGACAGCCTTGATACTATAATGGACAAAGCCTTAAACCCGCTTTTATCCAACGAGTTTGAACTGGCTGCCAATGAAACCGGTGCCCTGGTGCTGGATGTTCGCCATCAGGATGAGTATATAAAACAGCACATACCAGGGTCAGTTTTTATAGGACTTAACGGACAGTTTGCGCCCTGGGTTGGCGCGCTGGTACGCGATGTAAAGCAGCCTTTGCTTCTGGTTATACCCGAAGGCAAAGAAACCGAGGCCGTTACCCGACTGGCAAGGGTAGGTTTTGATAACGTGTTAGGGTACCTTAATGGTGGCATAGAGACATGGGTAGCAGCCGGAAAAGAAACAGACAGCATAAGAAGTATTGCCCCGCAACAACTGGAACAGGAAATAGCTAATAATAACGATGCCGTTATTTTGGACAGCCGTAAAGAAAGCGAGTTTGAAACAGGCCATGTCGTAAATGCATTAAACATACCCTTAGATGATATTAATGAGCGCTTTGCAGAAATACCTGTAAACAAAAATCTTTATGTACATTGTGCAGGGGGCTACCGCTCGGTAATTATGTCATCTATACTAAAATCGCGCGGGTACCACAACCTTACCAATATAGAAAAGGGCTTTGATGGTATAAAAAATACAGCTCTCAAAACCACAACAGGCCAGCCGGAGACAGATACAAAACTTTTTTAGCGTTTTAAATTTCACAACCCCTTTTTAGCTATTTTTGCACAAATTAATAAAATTTAAACATGAAAAATATGTTTTTAGGCCTTGCAGCCTCATTTCTTATTGTAGCATGCAATTCACTGGCCGAAAATGAATATGAAATTAAAGGAAACGTAGATCCTTCCTTAAACGGAAAAAAAGTTTTTCTTCAAAAGCAAGGTGGCATGGGCTATGTAGCAACCGATACAGCTGTTGTAGAAAATGGTACTTTTATATTTAAAGATACCATTAGTGAACCCGAAATGCGTTTTATTGCTATTGAAGACAAAGAGCCCGGAAATGTGGTAGATTTTATTTTAGAGCCCGGCAGCATAAAAATAGAAACCGATAAAGATATCCTGCACAACTCTAAAAGGTATGGTACTTATAATAATGAAAAGCTTGAAGAATATTATTCTATCAATAAGGGCTTTACAGAAGAACTGAAAGAATTTCAGAAAAAGAAACAGGCAGCCTATATGCAGGCCATGCAGACAAAAGATACTGCTGCTGTAAATAACTTAATGAAAGAAGAAGAAGTATTCCGCAAGCGTAGTGAAGATTTAAATATCAAGTTCATAAAAGAAAATCCAAAGGCTTATATAAACCTGTTTTTTGTAGGCAATCTTGTAAATTCTCCTAATCATCCATTTGACGAAGTAAAAAAACTTTATAATTCGCTTGATAAAGATTTGCTGAATACCAAAATGGGTAAAAAACTTTCAGAATTTATAGATAAGAAAGAGCAGGATTTAAATGCACAAAAGCAAAGCGAAGAAAATAAAAAGAATGTTGAAGTGGGTAAAACGGCGCCAAGCTTTAGTGCCCCTACCCCCGAAGGAAAAACCATGTCGCTTAAAGATGCCATGGGCAAAGTTACCATTATAGATTTCTGGGCTTCATGGTGTGTACCATGCCGTAACGAAAACCCTAATGTGGTGGCTATGTATAAAGAGTTACATCCAAAGGGGCTTAACATTATAGGGGTTTCTTTAGATAAAGACGGCGAAAAATGGAAAGAAGCTATTGCTAAAGATAACCTTACATGGAACCATGTTTCTAACCTGCAATTTTGGCAAGATCCTATAGCACGCCAATACGGTGTGGAAGGAATACCCGCAACTTTTGTTCTTGATGAAAACGGCGTTATAGTAGCCCGTGATTTAAGAGGAGAAGAGTTAAAAGCTAAGGTAAAAGAACTGCTGGCTAAGTAATATGATAGAATATTTAAAAAGAGCCCTGGCATTTTTGTTAGGGCTCTTTTTTATATACTTGCTTTCAGGCATTTAAAAAAACAAGCAAAAAATACTTTACAATAAATTTGTGGACTACAAAAACAAGACTATATTTGCATCCGCATTGGCAAAATAACCATGCTGAGGGGAGATACTCAAGCGGCCAACGAGGGCAGACTGTAAATCTGCTGACTATGTCTTCGCAGGTTCGAATCCTGCTCTCCCCACAAAAATAAAAAAACCTGCAAAATTAATTTGCAGGTTTTTTTATTCGTTCAATTGATCAGGCTTATTATTAAGTAGTTATTTTCAGCGAGCGTATCAAATCCCCGTCAAACTCAATAGAGTAATTAAATATAACAGGACTCCCCGGGAAGGTTCCTAACACCTTTGTTTTAAAAACACCTGATTTTTATTGCCTTCAAAACCTATCGGCTTAATTACCATATCATATTCTCTGGTTGTGCTTTCCATCCATGCTTTAATCGCTTCTTTAGCCTTGTAGATATTATTGTCGTAAATGAAGAATACCAGAGGCCTAACGAACTGCAACGTAAAATTCCCGATGCGTCCCGGAGGGTTTTAAATGTACAGCTTAAAGAGCTGGAAGAACATGAACTTGTTACCCGGAAAATTTATCCTGTTATTCCGCCAAAAGTAGAGTACAGCCTGACCGAATTTGAAAAAAAACCTGATCCCTATTATCGGTACTTTAGGTAATTGGGGGGGATGAGCACCAGAAACGCCTGAAGGCGCTTATTTCAAAAAATTTATATATCACTAACAAAATTCATTTTAGTACATTTTAAAATAGAGTCACTCAAAGCTTATCATAAATAATAAAAGGCAGCCAATCGGCTGCCTTTTGTAGTTTAAGTGTTTGTATGTAATATTACCTCTTTATGGCAAAATGCGAACGGAACTCCTTGGTTTGGTCTCCTTCGGTATATTCTACAAGGAACCAGTAGTCATCCGAGGGTACCGGCTGACCGTTAAAGGTACCGTCCCAACCTATGCCGTCAGG
>NZ_JBELPZ010000007.1:0-176396 GCF_046000445.1 Flavobacterium rhizosphaerae
ATAAATCAGTAAATAAAGAGAAATCAGAATTGATTATAAAAAAAAGGAGCTGTCCCTTTTGAGACAGCCCCGTTTTTTTATTTCCTGTGCAAGCGGTATTTTTCCCATTCGGTAATTAATTCAATAAAAAAACCTGCCTTTTGAAGGGCAGGTTCTTAAAAAAAAATTACAACACGAATTACTATTGTTGAATCAATAGTTTCTTTACAATTCCTTCAGATGTTTTTATCAGGTACATACCTGTTGCAAGTTTTGCAGTATCAATAGTAAGGGCTTGTTTGGCACTGTGTACCATTTTACCACTGTAATCATAAACCTCAATATCGGCAGCACGATTAAAGTAAACAACACCGGCTACAGACGGGTTAGGGAATACCACGAAAGAGGCAGGCTTGTGGGTGAAGTTTTCTGTACCAAGGTTTTCTGTATTTACCGAATAAATGGTAAGCGTACCGCTTATTTCATTAGCTACAATAACATAAGGTGTTTCATCCGGGCTGTCTGTTTCACTAATAAAAATGATACCTTCCGGGCCGTTATCGCCACCGTAAGCGCTTACGCTGCGTGGATTTTTATAGTCTACAAATGTAACATCGTCCGGGTCAGTAATATCATATACCATAACACCACCAATACGTTCAAGGCCTATAATGGCAAATGTTCTGCCCATCATTTGTGCAATCGCTATACCTTCCGGCTCAGGGCCTTTGGCGCGGCTACGGCCTTTTTGTTCATTATCTTCGTTATCGGCATTAAATATATCGGTAAAAGCTTCGGCAGTATACATTTCAAAATCATCGCCGCTATCAAATACCATTTCTCCGGTATCAGCATTAAAGATTGAGAAGGAACGTGCGCCCATACCATAAATTTCTTCATAAGCAGTACCAGCGTCATTCATTCCGTTTACATTGGTAACCCTCAGCCTTCCGGCATTAAATTTATTTTTAAGCATTTCAGCCTGAGGAAATGCAGTTGCATCAAGATTATAACTTTCGTCTCCTATTGTAGTCCTTTCAGAAAAACCTGAATAATCTTTTTCGTCTCCTTCGTTGGCAGTAACTATGTAATTAGTACCGTTTACGCTGTAGTGGCCAATACCATCAGGCGTAAAAAATGTATTTACCGGCCAGTTGGCTATAAGTATTTCATCACTTTTATCAGATATATCAAAACCATTACCCGGCAGGCTCATATCTTTAGTACCAAGTCCCCAAACGCTTGAAATAGCTCCAGTAGTAAGGTCAATTTCAGCAATAGCATTATTTTCCTGAAGCGCTACCCATGCTTTAGCTGAGTCATCACTACACGTAATATATTCCGGTTCAAAATCCTGAGAAAGTGTGCTGGTAGCTTTTACTTTACGTACACCCTGTGCCCAAAGTGTTTCTTCCTGGCCGTTATATGCTGTAAAGAAAAGTGTATTTACGTTAGCATCAGTAAGATTTTCAATACCACCAGTAATATCTATAATACTTACCGAACCTTCGGGGTCTACTGTATAATCATCAGATGGCTGGCCCTCGTTTGCGGTAAGCACTTTTGTACCATCTGGGGAGAAAGATACATTGTCTGGCAGTGCACCAACGCCTACCTGCTTTATAAACGTACCGTTAGTATCAAAAAATACTACTGTGCCATCAAGTTGCTCGTTTGCATTAGGCGAGGCAACCGCTACAATACCATTCATAACCGCAACGCTGGTAACACCTCCATAGGTATTCATATCTACAGAGCTAATGGTTGATGGCGCTTCAGGGTTTGAAAAGTCAATAATATCAAAACGGCCTTCAACAGCGCTGGTGGCAAATAAGCGTTTTGTTACAGGGTCATACACCACAATTTCGCACGTGCTGTTGTTTTCGCCTGAAGGGTCAAAACTCATTACATACTCCATTTGTATGTCCTGGTTTGGTACAGGGGCTGTAACATCATTATCTTTAATATAAATGGTTGCAAAAGAATCGCCTTCTATTGAAAGCCCCTGGGGATTTTCAAGGCTGATTACAAAATATTCTGCTTTTTGCTCAATTTCAGTGTCATCGGTTATCTGGATTGAGATAGTTTGCTCTGTGCTGCTTGTGGCAGTAAAATTAAGTGTTTGGGTAGTAACCGTAAAGTCATTACTATCTGCCGTGCTGAATGGTGCAGGTTTAACCACTACATCTACCGAACCTACGGCAGGGTTTGTAAGGTCAAGCATAAAGTTTATGGTACCGGCATCTTCATTTACTACCATAAAGTTTTCTTGCATAGCAACAGTAGTATCTAAAATACCTCCAATTACATTAGCCTTAACAGTTATGTTGTCAAACCTGTTATTTCCGCTATCTCCTGAAGCGTTATCGCCACCGAAGTTTATTTTTACAATAAAATCAGGATTATTGTCAGCACCTTCTATGCCGGAAAAGTCAAGTGTTACCAAATTGTACACATCTTCCTCTGGATTATAGGCTACCGTTCCCAGGCCGGCATTAGTATAAGTAGTGCCACCATCTAAGCTATAGGAATAGTTTTGTTCTGTAGCGCCAGATCCTGTACGTGTAGTGGCAAACGCAACTACTACATTTTCATATCCGGTTGTGGGAAAAGCAATAACAAGAGAACGTGTATTGCTGGGGTTACGCGGACGAAGGCCATAGCCTGCTACATCTCCATTTTGTGCATTCACAGTAGCATCACTGTTAACCCTGTCTACATATCCGTTGCCGGTACCAGGATAAGTAATAGAGGTAGTGCCTGTAATTAAAGAATAATCAGCCGTTACAGCATTTGTTAATGTACCATTTGGCAGATTATTAAAATTCCAGTAATGAATTAAAGTTTGTGCACCCGCAACATTGGCAAAAAGGCCAAAAAGCAGGATTACCAGTGCTTTTTTGTAATTGTTTGACATGAGCTTTGTGTTGTTGTTAATATGAACTGCAAAAGTCGATGTCTTAATTTACCTGACTGTTAATGTAATAAAAACGATATATTACAATAAGGTTTAGGTAATGTAAATTTTTGAGTGGTATTTTATGATAGTGTAAATATTTTGTTTATTTAAAAACAAAAGCGGCACTAAAATGTGCCGCTTTATATAATATGTATAGTTTACATAACTATTATTCAATGCCTTTAACAATTTCAAGAAAGTCACTTGCCTTTAAAGAGGCACCACCAATAAGTCCGCCGTCAACATCTGGCTTAGAGAATATTTCTTTTGCATTGGCCGGCTTTACACTGCCTCCATATAATATAGAGGTATTTTCGGCAACCTCAGCGCTAACTTCTTTTAATAAATTACGTATAAAAGCGTGCATTTCCTGAGCTTGTTCGGGTGATGCAGTTTCGCCTGTTCCAATAGCCCATACAGGTTCATAAGCTAATACTATATTATTCCATTCTGCCTGCGGTATATGGAAAAGCCCTTCACGTATCTGACTTTCTACCAAATTAAAATGATTACTACTTTGCCTATCGGCCAATTCTTCACCAAAGCAAAAAATTACCGTAAAATTATGTTTAAGGGCTGTGGTAACTTTTTCTGCCAACAGGGCATTAGTTTCTCCAAAATAAGCACGCCTTTCAGAGTGGCCCAATATAACCGTGTTTACTTTAATGCCTTTTAGCATATCGGCACTTACCTCTCCGGTATAAGCGCCGCTTTCAGCCTGGTGCATATTTTGCGCTGCAACAATAATATTACTATTATGCGTTTTGGCTACAGCGGCCTGTAAGTTTACAAAACCGGGTGCTACAACAATTTTAGCTGTGGTAAATTCCGGCTTAGTAGCCAGTATTTCATCTAAAAGAGTTTCTGTCTCCTGTAGATCATTATTCATTTTCCAGTTTCCTGCAACGATTTTTTTCCTCATTATTTCAGGGTATTTAGAGTGTTTATTAAATTTTCGTCATCTGCTTCAATAGCACGGAACAGCACAATATTTCCCTCTTTATTTACCACCATATAACGTGGAATCCAGTCCAGTTTAATATCTTCAGCAAAAGCGCCTTTTTTCATATTAGCGCCTACATGATAGTTATCGCCCTTTGTGCCAAAAGTTTCAATACCTTTTTTCCACGCATCTGTTTCCCGGTCATACGATAAGAACAAGTATTTGACATTTGGGAATTGCTCCTGTAAAGCATGTAATTTAGGCATGCCTGCTTTACAATCGGGACACCATGATGCCCAAACATCTATTACAACCACATTACCTTTATATTTTTCAAGAATATCTTTAAAGGCCAATTCGTTACCATCAACAGCTGTCATTTTTGCTTCGAGGGCTTCCTTGCCAAATTCAGTTTTGTCTTTTTTTTCTGAGCAGGAAATCATAGTAAATAGTATAGAGAGTAAAAGTAATTTTTTCATTTTTAATATATAATTATTTATAGCAAAGTTATGATTAAATCTTCAGATTTTGTGGGTTATGATAAACGTATCCTCGGGTCGAGATACGCATAAATGATGTCGACAATAATATTAATAATTACAAAGGTAGCCGCTATTACTAAAACCGCACCCATTATAACAGGCAGGTCCAGCGTATTTAAAGCTTCTACAACCTGTTTGCCTAAGCCGTTCCACCCAAAAATATACTCTACAAAAACAGCCCCGGCCAGCATACTGGCAAACCAACCCGAAACAGCTGTTACCACTGGGTTGAGTGCATTTTTGAGTGCGTGTTTCCTTATTATTTTTGACGGGCTTAGCCCTTTTGCTTTTGCGGTACGGATGTAATCCTGTCCCAATACTTCAAGCAGCGAATTACGCATCAGCTGCGTTACCACACCAATGGGGCGTATACCCAGCACTATGGCAGGAAGAATGAGGTTTTTCCATTTTATGTAGGAGCCATTACCAAAATCATCTACCTCATACAGGCTTCCGGTCATGTTCAGGTGGGTGTACTCATGTAACAGAAAACCAAATATCCAGGCAAACAAAATTGCAGCAAAAAAAGAGGGTAGGCTCATACCAAGTGTACTAACAAGCGCAATAAGCCTGTCCAGCCATGTATCTTTATACAATGCGGATATAATGCCCAGTAAAATACCGATAGCAATGGCAATAATAATAGCGCTGCAGGCCAGTACAATGGTATTTGGCAGGGTATCGCTAATAACTTCGGTTACTTTTTTGCCGCTTTTCTGGAAACTTTCCCGCAAATAAGGTGTTTTTATTACTGTAGTAGTTGTAGTACCGATAGTAAAAAGTGTTGCGGCATTATATTTTCCTTCTGTTAAGTAAGTATAATCATTATGATGTGTACTATGAAACGAAACAGGGGAGAGGTCGTTTAAATAATATAAATATTGTGTAAGTATGGGTTTATCAAATCCATATTTTTTACGGATAATATTTAATTGCTCGCTGTTTTCATTCTGGTCCAGCATCATGCGCGCCGGATCGCCCGGTAATACCGTAAATAAAAAAAAGATTACTGTTACCACGCCAAAAAGGGTAAGCAGCGCATATCCCGCTTTATATAATAAGTAGCGAATCAAATTATCCTTTTTTGCTTGTAAACCTCACAATGGCTACTACTGCGGTAACTGCTGCCAGGATAAGGCATAAATAACCTATCCACGGACCTATAGTATCCAGAAACGAGCCGTCATTTTTACGCTCTTTAGTACTATTTACTACTCCTAAAAGTAGTAAGGCACCTATTGGGAAAAGTATAGTAAATGGCTTAAAGCGGTTTTCTTTATTTTCAGGTTGATTTTGCATAATAAATTATTTTTTAAGGGCCGTTTTAAGTTCTGCAGGGTTAAATTTATTTTCGTTGATGCCTTCCCATTCTTTAACAACATTTCCGTTCCATATATATAGTACGCCCGGGGTATCTTTACTCATACCCAGCACTTTCCAGAAGGTGGCAATCTCTATTATTTTATAAGGGTATTTAGCACCGGCATACTCAAAAAAGTCAGGAATCAAATCGGCTTCTTCATTCATAAAGATAATGCGTATTTCGGGGAAGTCCTTATTGTTCTTTTTCAGTTCGGTAAGTTCTTTGGCAGCATCACGGCAATGTTCGCAACCCGGAACAAACAAAGCAATAATCTTTTTGCCCTTATCGGCATCGGCAAAATACTTAGAATAAGGTGATGTTTTTTGCGCAGGGCCCTGTGCAACAGGGGCAGGAGTTGGTTTTTGTACCGGCTGCATTACAGTATCTTTTGGCTGTTGCTCTGCTGGCATTGTGGTGCTTTCGTCCGGTGTTTCGTCTGATATGGTTTCCAAAGGCTCTTCGGTAATTATGTCGCCTTCTACCTCTACAGGGGTAATGGATTCAATGTCTTCCTGTTCTTTTATAGGGGCTACAATAAATATCCCGGCTATGGTAACCGCCAGTACTGCCAGCAATACCCAAAATTTATTTTTATCATAGCTTTTTAGTAATAGTATGTAAAGCCAAATCAATAACCCAAGCAATACAATGTTTTTAAAAACCGATTCTAACGGTGTCATAGGTAATAAATCACCAAAACAGCCACAATTGCCATTGTTACCTGTGGTTGCAATTGTAACTATAAGATGGACAGTAAATACTACCAATAAACCCATGGTGGCAGGCACTACAAAGCGCTTTAAGTAATTGCGTTGCAACATTAAAATTCCCAATGCCAGTTCTGCGCCAATAAGTATGCGTGAAAGAAACACCGCTAACCCGTTTGAAAAGCCAAGAGGCAGCAGTTGCTTAGCTTCAAAAGTAGTTATGGCAAAATAGGGTGAGGGATACATTTTTGCCACTGCCGATAGCAGAAACATAAAAGCTACTATTATGCGTAATATCCAGGAAATTGTAATTTTATTATTGTTCATTGCGTTAGTTTTATTCAAAAATAAAAATTAGGAGGGCTGTTTTTGTTAACAACATGTTATTGGGCAAAACCCATGTGTATCAATGCAAAAACAGCATAATTAAGCATGTCCTGATAGTTGGCATCTATACCTTCGCTTACCAGTGTTTTGCCTTTGTTATCTTCAATTTGCTTTACACGAAGGATTTTTTGCAAAATCAGGTCGGTTAAAGAACTTACCCGCATATCACGCCAGGCTTCACCATAATCATGGTTTTTTGCCATCATTAATTCTTTGGTAAGCGCTACTTTTTCGTCGTAAAGGCGTGTACCTTCTTCAACATTCAAATCAGGCTGCCAGGCTACGCCCAGTTCCATTTGTATAAGGGCCATAACTGAGTAATTGATAATCGCTATAAACTCGCCCTGTTCATCTTCGTTTACCATACGCACCTCATTTTCCTGTAGGCTGCGTATGCGCTGTGCTTTTATAAAAATCTGGTCGGTTAGCGAGGGCAGCCTTAGTATACGCCACGCACTGCCATAGTCTTTCATTTTATTGATGTAAAGTTGCCGGCAAACGGCAATTACCTTATCGTATTCCTGAGAGGTGTTACTCATTTAAGTACTATCTTTGTGTAGAAATTTTTCAAATGTACTAAAAAAACGCCCTTTGCTAAAAGGGACATGTAAAAATTGCATGCATGCTGATAAACTGTAAAGGCAAACTGGTTAACCTGGCTACCCCAAAAGTGATGGGTATTTTAAACTGCACACCCGACTCTTTTTTTGATGGTGGTAAGTATAAAAATGAAAAGCAATTACTGCAACAGGCCGAGAAAATGCTTACAGAAGGCGCTGATTTTATTGATGTTGGTGCCTATTCTTCTAAACCTAATGCTGAATTTGTTAGTGAGGATGAGGAACTGAAACGCATTGTGCCGGTAGTTGAACTGGTATTGAAATATTTTCCCGAAACAGTTATTTCAGTAGATACTTTCCGGGCAAAAGTTGCCAAAACTACTATTGAAGCCGGTGCTGCTATTGTGAATGATATATCGGCAGGATTGCTGGATGAAAACATATTGGAAACCGTTGGTAAGCTAAAAGCGCCTTATATAATGATGCACATGCGGGGTACACCGCAAACCATGGTGAAGCTAACCGATTATGATGACATTGTACAGGAAATGCTGTTTTATTTTTCCCAACGCATTGACGAAGCTTATAAGCACGGCATAAATGATATTATTATTGACCCCGGTTTTGGTTTTGCCAAAACACTGCAACAGAATTATGAGGTGCTGAATAAACTGGAACTTTTTAAAATTACGGATTTGCCTTTACTAGCAGGTGTTTCGCGAAAGTCTATGATTTATAAGTTGCTGAAAAACAAACCAGAGGATGCTCTTAACGGAACTACTGTTTTAAATACAGTTGCCCTGCAAAAAGGCGCTAAAATACTACGGGTACATGATGTAAAAGAAGCGGTAGAAACTGTTAAAATTATGATGAATTTTGAATTATAAATTTAAATTATTGCTACACTTATTTAAAATAGTATTTACTGGTGGTGATAGGGTTCATTACGTAATATCGTAAAAGCCCGGTATACCTGCTCGGTAAAAAACAGGCGTACCATCTGGTGGCTGAATGTCATGGCCGAAAGTGATATTTTACCCTGTGACTGTGCATACACCGTATCACTAAAGCCGTAGGGACCTCCAATAACAAATACTAAAGTCTTTATACCGCTGTTCATCTTTTTTTGCAGGTATTCGCTAAAACCCACACTGCCAAAAGTTTTACCGTTTTCATCCAGTAAAATAAGCTGGTCGGATGGGGAGAGCTTGGATAGGATTAACTCGCCCTCTTTTTCTTTTTGTTGTGCCTCGCTCAGGTTTTTTACATTCTTTATATCGGGTATAATATCCATATCAAACTTAACATAAAAGCCCAACCGTTTGGTATAGTCATCAATCAGCAATTGTAATGCTTTATTGTCGGTTTTTCCTATGGCGATGAGTTTGATGTTCATAATTATGGGTTGCTAAGAGACAAAGTTATTCTTCGCATGGCTTTAAATCGAGTTTTTGTAGCCCTGAACGATATTTTTCCGAGATAAATACCTTTTCTCCATTACTTCAAGATACATTAATATGGTTTTCAAACAGTATAGCCTCAAGGCTATCAGTGTTTTTTGTGCATAAAGCAATATCTTTTTTAAAATCAAAGCTAAATGTTCCATCACCTTGATAGTATTCAAACTCATTTCTAAAGGTTTTTAAATACTCAATATTACGTTGAGATAACCAATCTAATTTTAGTGTTTCATTTAATCTATTTACTGTAGTCTTCTTTTTTCCGGCTAATGTCTCTAACATTGTATAATTGATAAGTTCATACAAGTCTTTCTCATTTTTTTACATCAATGGCTTTTGAAATCTTATAAGCTTTTAGATATTCTTCCTGTGCGAGGTCATATTTACCCTGTAAATCAAGTATGCTCCCTTTCGCTTGAAAATAAAAAACGGAATTTTTTTCACTTTCAGGGGTGCCTTCTAATAATTCAAACGCTTTATCAAATTTTTTTTGTTCGCTATAAATACCCATTAAAGTATAACGATATTTAATATTGTTTTTATCTAAAGCAAAAGCTTTCTGAAAAAAAAATTCAGCAGAATCAACTTTCCCTTGTCCTCTATAAAGATTAGCTTTGTTTGCATATCCCACAGCAGTTGTCCTGTCCGTTTCAGTTACTCTTTTATGGCAACTGGTAAATACCGCTGTTATTATTAAAATTGGAATTATAATTTTTTTCATCTGTTTGTATTAAACTTTGAACTCTCCCACTTTGCTACTTTGAAACCAAAGCTAAAAACTCATCTTCGTTTATAATAGTTATCCCCAGTTTACCGGCTTTTTCCAGCTTGGCAGGGCCCATGTTATCCCCGGCTACTACATAATCGGTTTTAGAGGAGATAGAACTGCCTACCTTACCGCCGTTGTCTTCTATAGCTTTTTTAAGCTCGTCACGGCTGAATTTACTAAATACACCTGAAACTACCAGTGTTTTACCGGCAAGAATATCACTAACCGATGTATCGGCAGTATGCACGCTCTCAAGCTGCACGCCATAGCCTTTCAGGCGCTCAATAAGCTCGCGGTTCTTTTGGTTTTCAAAAAAGTCAATCACGCTTTGCGCAATACGCTCGCCAATTTCATCTACTAAAACCAGTTCCATTAAAGAGGCATTGGCAAGGTTATCTATAGATTTATAATGTTTTGCAAGCTTTTTGGCAACAGTTTCACCCACATACCTGATGCCTAATGCATATAATACCCGCTCAAAAGGTATCTGTTTAGATTTTTCTATCCCATCAACAAGGTTCTGGGCTGATTTCTCTGCCATACGTTCCAGAGGAATAACCTGTTCGGTAGTGAGGTCGTATAAATCGGCATAATTGTGAATCAAACCGGAATTATAAAGTAGGGCAACGGTTTCACCGCCAAGCCCCTCGATATCCATGGCTTTGCGTGAAATATAATGTTGGATTCTGCCTATAATCTGGGGCGGACACCCATAAAAGTTAGGGCAGTAATGTTGTGCCTCTCCCGCTTTACGTTCTAATAGTGTATCACATTCCGGGCAATGGGTAATATAATGCGTTGGCTCGCTATCTGCAGAACGCTTTGTAAAATCTACCGCTATAATTTTAGGGATTATTTCGCCGCCTTTTTCCACAAAAACCTCGTCGCCAACGCGTATGTCCAGTTTTTCAATCTGGTCGGCATTATGCAGCGAGGCCCGTTTTACCGTAGTTCCGGCAAGCTGTACAGGTTCTAAATTTGCCACGGGTGTAATTGCCCCTGTACGCCCCACCTGGTAGCTAATGCTGTTTAGCTTGGTACTTACACGCTCTGCCTTAAACTTATAAGCTATGGCCCAGCGTGGACTTTTTGCAGTGTAACCTAATTCTTCCTGCTGGTGTATGTTGTTAACCTTAATCACTACGCCATCAGTTTCATAGGGCAGGTCGTGCCTGTGTATGTCCCAATGGTTAATAAAGGTAAGCACCTCTTCCATGTTTTTGGCAAGGTGCGCTTCTTTGGGGACTTTAAAACCCCATTCGCGGGCTTTTTCCAGCCCTTCATATTGTGATTTAATAGATAAATTGGGTCCTATGATAGAATACAGCAAACAGTCTAACGGACGTTTGGCTACTTCGGCGCTATCCTGTAATTTCAGGCTGCCCGAAGCTGTATTACGCGGGTTAGCGTAAGGTGTACCCCCGGCTTCTATAATTTCCTGGTTCATGTGGGCAAATCCTTCAAGTGGCAATATAATTTCACCGCGTATATCAAACTTTTCAGGATAATTGCCCTTAAGCGTAAGGGGAATAGAACGTATGGTTTTTATATTGGTAGTAACTTCATCGCCCTGAAAACCGTCGCCGCGTGTAACAGCGCGTGCAAGTTTCCCATTTTCATAACTCAGGCTTATGGATGCCCCATCATATTTAAGCTCACAGGTATATTGCACATCTTCAGTGCCTAATCCGCGATAAACACGCTGTTCCCATTCCAGCAGTTCTTCTTTAGAATAGGAGTTATCCAGCGAGTACATGCGGTATTCATGTACTACCGTATTAAAGTTTTTGGTTATGGCGCCACCTACCCGGTGAGTGGGGGAGTTTTCATCAAAATACTCAGGGTTCTGGTTTTCAAGCTCCTGTAATTCTTTAAGCTTTATATCAAAATCGTAATCGGATATTACAGGGTTATCAAGTACGTAATAATTATAGTTATGCTGGTTTAGCTCTTCGCGCAGTGCGTTTATTTTTTGTCCTATATCCATTTTCAGGTAGTATGTTTGCCCCGCTAATTTAAAAACTTTTGGCCATTACAAAACAGCCCGGCTTAAGAGTTTTTAATTATGCTATTAAAACTCCGACTGGTGTTCGCGTTTAATATCTTCGCTTTCCCAGGCATGGTCTTGTGCGCCCAGTTGTGTATATAAGTCGTTCTTAATAAGTTGCTCCTGTATTTCAATTTCCTGAAGGGTGCCCATAAGCAATGCTTTTTTATCGTGCCTTTTTTCGGCAAGCCTTCGTGTGGCATCTTCATCATATTTTATAAAACGCTGCCCCTGCCGGGTAGCTGTATAGCGGCGGTGCCCCATTTCTACAAGCGCTTCAACGCCTAAATGCACCGCGCTGTACAGGTTTTCGCGGTAAAAATCGCTAATACCCATACCTACAAGCTCAAAAGCATCGCTGCGGTTTTTTGCCCTTGCCAGTATTTTAAGATGCGGAAAATGCTTTTTGATGGTTTTTACAACCTGAAGGTTTACCCTTGGGTTATCAATGGCTGCCACAAACAATTTGGCATCATCGCACCCGGCAGCTTTAAGCAATTCCAGTCGCAGGGCATCACCATAGTACACTTTAAAGCCAAGTTTACGCAACGAGTCTACCCTGTCAGAATCCATGTCCAGTACGGTAGCAGGTATTCCGTTAGATTTTAAAAGACGCCCGATAGTACTGCCAAAATTACCAAATCCGGCAATTATTACCTCGTTTTTATCATTTTCCTCAATATCATCGTACTTATCTTTATTTGATCGTTCCCTTGTGCCAAAATAGGGGGCTATCCAATATTCATTTATCAGGAGCAGGAAGGGGGTACCTATCATACTCAGGGCTATAACAGCCATCATTTGGTTGGCAAGCATGGTTGCCATAAGGTTTAGCTGCACGGCAAAGCCCAGTATGACAAAGCCAAACTCACCGGCCTGGCTCATGGCAAAAGAAAAAAGAAGGTTTTGGTCCTGGCTTTTTTTATAAATTTTACCCACCAAAAGCAGCAGGAAAAATTTTATGATATTAAAAATAGTACAAAACAGTATAATAAATACAGGGTCGGCTAAAATAAGCGTAAAGTTTATAGAAGCTCCCACCCCCATAAAAAACAAGCCTAACAATAAACCCTTAAACGGGGCAATGTCGCCTTCAAGCTCGTGTTTAAATTCGCTGTTTGCCAATACCATACCGGCTATAAAAGCACCAAGCGCGGGGCTAAGCCCCACAAGCTGCATCATAAAAGAAACCCCCATAACCAGTAAAAGGGCAGAGGCGGTAAAAAGTTCCTGCAGGCGGGTTTTTGCCACTATGTGCAATAATGGAATTATAAAATACCGCCCACCAAGATATACAAGACCTATTGCACCAAATACAATGAGCGCCTGTAACCAGCCCGCAAGGTCTGAAATTAGTGACTGGTTAATATTTTCATTTCGTATTTCGCCTCCGGCGAGTAATGGCAAAATAGCCAGTATAGGGATAACAGCAATATCCTGAAACAGTAATACCGCAAATGATGAACGCCCCATAGAGGTTTTGGTTAATCCCTTTTCGCTCAGCGTTTGCATTACAATAGCTGTTGAAGAAAGGGTTAATGCCAGAGCTATAATAAGCGTGGTTTGCCAGTTCCAGCGCAATACCAGTGAGCAAGCCATAAAAAGCACAGCCGCTGTGCCCACAACCTGTAAAGACCCCATGCCAATAATAAACCGGCGCATACGCCAGAATTTCTGTGGTTCAAGCTCCAGGCCAATAAGAAACAGCATCATTACGACACCAAACTCAGCAAAATGCATAATATCCTGCCCTTCCTGCCCTATAAGCCCCAAAACATAAGGCCCTATAATTATACCGGCAAAAAGATACCCTAATATTGAACTAAGCCCAATTTTTTTAGCAATGGGTACACATATTACTGCAGCAAGCAGGTATATTATCGCCTGGAAAAAAAATCCTTCTGTCATGAGGTTTATATTAGTTTAGTTTCGAGCCAGTCATTAAGATAGGGATATTTATTAACTTCTTTTATATCCACCTGCTTATATTCCAGGTACTGCAGCATCTGGGCATATTTTTTTGCATAGCTATTATAATCTTCCTGCTGCATAGAGTGTGTACCATGCACTACAAATGGGGGAATGTACCGCATATTGCAAACCCGTGCCGTTTGGCAAAAAGGCTCTAATAACTGCATCATGGTAAAGCGGTCGCGCCCCCCCGGATTATAATTTTCGCGTATGCCTCCCGTAGTAATAACCTGTAGCAGTAATTTGCCTTTCAGGGCAACGCCATCCCGCCCATACGCCCAGCCATGCTCCAGTACAATATCAATCCATTGTTTTAGCAACGGGGGGCAGCTATACCAGTACATAGGGTGGTGCCAAATAACAATATCATGCAAGAGCAATAATTCCTGCTCACGCCGCAAGTCTATATCAAATTCAGGATATTCCTGGTACAGGTCATGAAACGTAATATTTTCAGATTGTGGAATATGCCTTACCAGCGCCTGGTTGGCGTTTGATTTTTCAAATAGCGGATGCGCAAAAATTATAAGGATTTTGTTAGGCATAAAGTACGAATAAAACCTGCATAAAATTATTGAAAATATCAGATGATTCTCTTAATTATAGTAGAAAAACCTGATATTTTCAAAAATAGGTTTTATGCGTTTCGCCCCAATGTACTTTAAAGTAGCTTTAACATTTAGGGTTGTATCCCCAAATAATTAGCCGGGGTAATTTTTAGTAGCTCCTGCTTTACTTTATCATTAACCTCAAGGGTGCCTATAAAAGTATGTATAGCTTCTTTATTTATTACGGTATTAGTGCGCGTAAGGGCTTTAAGCGCCTCATACGGATTAGGATAGCCTTCACGACGTAGTATGGTTTGTATAGCTTCGGCAACTACTGCCCAGTTTTTCTCTAAATCTTCGGCAAATTTATCAGCATTAAGCAACAATTTATTTAGGCCTTTAAGAGTAGCTTCAAAAGCTATAAGCGTATGCCCAAACGGTACTCCAATGTTGCGCAATACCGTACTATCGGTTAAATCGCGCTGTAGCCTTGAAATTGGCAGTTTGGCGGACAGGTGTTCAAACAGAGCATTAGCAATGCCCAGGTTGCCTTCGCTGTTTTCAAAGTCTATAGGGTTAACCTTATGCGGCATGGCAGAAGAACCTACTTCTCCCGCTTTTATTTTTTGCTTGAAATAATCCATAGATACATACGTCCATATATCACGGTCAAGGTCAATTAATATGGTATTGATGCGTTTAAGGGCATCAAAAAACGCTGCAAAATGGTCGTAATGCTCAATTTGCGTGGTGGGGAATGAGTGTTTTAGTCCCAAAGTACCTTCAACAAAATCCATCCCGAATTTACGCCAGTCATTTTGCGGGTAGGCTACAAAATGCGCATTAAAATTTCCTGTAGCACCGCCAAATTTTGCCGCAAAGGGAATGTTGTGCAGGTAGCGCAATTGCTCTTCTAAACGTTCAACAAAAACATGAATTTCTTTACCTAAACGGGTAGGGCTGGCAGGCTGGCCGTGTGTGCGCGCCAACATAGGCACATCGGCCCACTCGGTGCTCAACTCTTTTAATTTGGCAATAACGTTTATAAGCAGTGGCTTATACACTTCCTCATAAGCCTGCTTGGCAGAAAGTGGTATGGCAGTATTATTAATATCCTGGCTGGTAAGCCCAAAGTGTATAAACTCTTTATATTTTTCAAGGCCAAGGTTGTCAAAAGCTTTTTTTATAAAATATTCTACAGCTTTAACATCGTGATTGGTAGTTTTTTCTATTTCCTTAATAGAAAGGGCATCTTGTGTATTAAAACTTTTATAAATATACCTCAGTTTATCAAAAACATCCTTCTCTATATCTGCGAGTTGCGGCAGTGGCAGTTCACAAAGTGCAATAAAATACTCTACTTCTACAAGTACGCGGTATTTAATAAGTGCTTCTTCAGAAAAATAAGCTGAAAGTGATTGGGTTTTGCTCCGGTACCTGCCATCAACAGGCGAAATAGCGTTCAGTTCAGATAGTTGCATAAATATTTGTGCTGTATTATTTATGCACGCAAATATAAGCCTTTTGCCGTAAACAATAAACATTAGTTTTTAGCCAAAAGATAATGCGGTATAAATAAGCCGTTTTTAGGGCTTTATAGCTGTAGACATTATGATTATAAATAGCTATATTTGCACCCTTAAAAAAACATTTTCTAAATGAAAGCAGGTATAGTAGGATTACCAAATGTGGGTAAATCAACCCTTTTTAACTGTCTGTCAAACGCTAAGGCACAAAGTGCTAATTTTCCTTTTTGTACCATAGAGCCAAATATTGGTGTGGTAAATGTACCTGATCCAAGGCTTTTAAAGCTGGAAGAGTTAGTAAACCCAGAGCGTGTGCAGCCTGCTACCGTAGATATTGTTGATATTGCAGGCCTTGTAAAAGGCGCCAGCAAAGGCGAGGGGCTGGGTAACCAGTTTTTGGGTAACATACGTGAGTGTAACGCCATTATACATGTACTGCGTTGCTTTGATAATGATAATATTGTACACGTAGACGGTAGTGTAAACCCTATACGCGATAAAGAAACTATTGATATTGAGTTACAGCTTAAAGATCTTGATACGGTTGATAAGCGACTTGAAAAAGCCAAAAAAACGGCCAAAGTGGGCAACAAAGAAGCCCAGGCAGAAGTAGCTTTGCTTGAAAGGATAAAAGAAGCCTTGCTTCAGGCTAAGTCGGCACGTACTGTAGTACCTCAAAATGATGACGAAGTAAAACTACTTGAAAGTTTTCAGCTTATAACCACTAAGCCGGTACTGTATGTTTGTAATGTAGATGAGGGCGCTGCCGCTACCGGGAATAAATATGTGGAGCAGGTGCGCGAACTGGTTAAGGATGAAAATGCCGAGGTTATGTACCTTGCCGTAGGCACCGAAGCCGATATTACCGAACTGGAAACCTATGAAGAGCGCCAGATGTTTTTAGAAGACCTGGGGCTTACTGAACCGGGGGCTTCTGCATTAATACGTTCGGCTTACAAGCTATTAAGCCTGCAAACATACTTTACTGCAGGTGTTAAAGAGGTAAGGGCATGGACTATTAATATTGGCGATACTGCTCCGCAGGCCGCAGGCGTAATACATACCGACTTTGAAAAAGGCTTTATACGCGCCGAGGTTATAGCGTATGACGATTATGTTGCCTATGGTACCGAAGCTAAAGTGAAAGAAGCCGGTAAGCTAAGGGTAGAGGGTAAGGAATATATTGTAAAAGACGGTGATGTAATGCATTTCCGCTTCAACGTGTAAATTAGTATTGAGATATAAGAATTGAGTATAGAAATAGATCCCGCCAATGGCGGGGGTTATTCTTGAAATCCAATAGTAAAATTTTTAATTAATTCCTCCGCACTGTATATTTCAGCATAATTTTCGATTGAACCAATCTCAAATCTTAATGGAAGATTTTCTTTAGTCCAAACAATGATCCTATATTCCTTTTGATAACTTAATAGATGGTTCTTATGGAAAAGTGATAAATTAATATCTTTATTTGTGAATTTTTTATAGCTAACAATTTTATGAGAAAAAGTATAATTCATCTCAGTAAGTTTAGCAAAAATTGAGTCTACAAATTTTTTTGCATCTTTTATAACTACACAATGAGTCCCAAAATTCAACATCCTTTTATCTATTCGATGCAAATTCTTTCTATGAAGTAATAAATCAGAAATTGCGTATGTAGAATAAATATTACCTATGTGTCCTTTGTGATATTTTCTAAACTGAGTATGATTAGGATTTAGAATAAATTGTTTATCATCAGCTTTTAAAATTAATTGTCCATTTTCAAAATTTTTTATTTCAAAGGCTCCCTCATATATATCTCCCACACCTTCTTTTTCATAATTATTAAACCATTTAATTGTATTCATATAGATTTCGCCTTTGGTAAAAAGTTTTTCAATATTATTTTTATCTCCAAATTTTATTAAAAAGTATTACCTCTATAGCCATAATCATATTAAATAAATTACAGTAGTGTTATTCCATTTACTGCCTACTTCATATTTATCTTAAATTTAATAAATTCATATTGTTATAGTGCGCATTTATGTATAAATTCGGATTTCTTTTTTTAAAATAACTAAGTAATATATGCACTTATGAAAATAATAGCCTTAGCAGGAAGCAGCAGTAACACATCAATAAACAAGCGTTTGGCAACTTATGCCGCAGGGCTTTTTGAGAGTGGTGAGGTAGAGGTACTTGACCTGAACGACTACGAGCTCCCGTTATTTAGTGTAGATAAAGAAAAAGAATTGGGGCAGCCCGAAACAGCGCATGCGTTTTTGGAAAAAATAGGTTCGGCAGAAGTGATAGTGCTTTCTGTTGCAGAGCATAATGCAGGGCTTACCGTAGCCTTTAAAAACATTTACGATTGGGCATCGCGCCAGCACAAAAAAGTTTGGCAGGATATACCTATGCTGCTACTAAGTACATCGCCCGGCAAACATGGCGGCAAAAATGCTATGGAAGCAGCTAAAATCAGTCTTAAATGGTATGGAGGTAACATTCGCGCTACATTTTCGCTACCATCATTTAATGAAAATTTTGATACCGAAGCCGGTAAAATATCCAATAAAGATTTAGATGACGCGTTAAAAGCTATTGTACAGAATTTTGATTATGGCAAAGAAACTTAAATGGCTGTTACGGTTCACACTGCGCTTTATGGCGGCTATTGTTATATTTGTGGTAGTATATCTGATTGCTGTTTTTGTTTTATATCATATTCCCGTAAACACAAACCCGGAAAAAGGTGAAATCCCTATATACATTAATACAAACGGGGTACATACCGATATTGTAGTACCTGTACATAATGAAATAAAAGACTGGCGGCAGGATATACTTTTTGAACATACCCTTTCAAAAGATAGTACGGCACGGTTTGTGGCGTTTGGCTGGGGCGATAAAGGTTTTTACCTTGACACGCCAGAGTGGAGCGACCTTAAAACAAGCACTGCATTTAAGGCTGCTTTTTACCTGGGTACATCAGCCATGCATACCCGCTTTTATAATAGCCTTGCCGAAGATGATGAATGTGTAAGAATAATGATTACCAAAACAGATTATGCTGATTTAGTGGAGTATATAGAAAATAGTTTTTCACACACTGTTGACCGTAAAGTGGAATATATTGAGGGTGCCCATTATAACCGATATGATGCTTTTTATGAAGGCATGGGGCGCTATAGCCTTTTTTATACCTGCAATACCTGGGCTAATAATGCCCTTAAGGCGGCACACCAGAAAGCGGCTTTATGGACGCCGTATGACAAGGGTATTTTTTATCAGTATAAATAGCTTTTCAGCTTATTGGCAAAGTATTTGTATTTAATGTTTTATGAAAAAAATACTTGTTTTATTTATCTGTTGTTGTTTTAATTTAACTGCTGTGGCCCAGGATTTTGCCAAAGTTGATGCTGCGGTTAAAAATTATCCTGCTTCTTTTGCCACCCCCGATAAATTTGCTGAACGGGTTAATGCCGATTTTAAAAATGATGAAGAAAAGGCCCGCGCCATATTTACATGGATAGCCACCAATGTAAAATATGACCTGGCTGCCTATGGCGTTAATGAAAAGCCTGTGGCATATTCTTTTAAAACAGAAGATGAAAAGCGGGCTAAGCAGAAAGAATTCAGGGATGAGCTTGCCCTTAAAACCCTTCGCTCTAAAAAAGGGGTATGCCAGGGATATTCAACTTTATTTCTTACTATAGCCGAAAAATGCGGGTTGGAAGCCGCTTTTATATCCGGTACCTCAAAATCGCACCCTATGCATATAGGCAAAGCCCCCGGCGCGAGTGACCATGCCTGGAATGCCGTAAAAATTGGTAATGAGTGGAAGCTATTGGATACGACCTGGGGGGCAGGGGTAGTAACAGGTGCGCGCCCGGCATTTCAGTTTAAATTTAATGATGCCTACTTTTTTGCCGAACCGGATGTGTTTTTTTTAAATCATTTTCCGGATGATAAAAGATGGCTCTTAACTGCCAAAACTGAAAAAGATTTTGAAAACCTGCCTTTGTTTTACGGTAATTATCTTTCTGAAGGGTATGAGTTTGTAAGCCCTGTAACGGGTACAATTTCCAATCCTGCTGTGCAGGTGGCCGATTTTAAAATTAAAAACCTTAAACCCGGCGATAAGGTGCATTATGTTTTTAGTAACGAAAAAGTTTTTAAAGAAGCTGTTTTACAACAAACAGGCACTATAGCCGAATTTAAAGTACCGCTACCACTAAGGGCAAACGGTACACTCACAGTATATATTAACCAAAAATCGGTAGCAGCGTACCGGATAGAACGTTAATAAATTAGTCAGTAAATAATCTGCCGGAGTGTTAAGATACTTTTAATAAGTTTCTTTCATCCGGCTTTCATTTTTTGTGCAGATATAATATATTAGCAGAAAATCCCTTGTTTTATGGCGGCACAAGATCAGTATACCGAAGATAACATACGTTCACTCGACTGGAAAGAGCACATCCGTATGCGTCCCGGTATGTATATTGGAAAGCTGGGTGATGGCTCTTCGCCGGACGATGGTATTTACATCCTTATTAAAGAGGTGATAGATAACGCTATAGACGAGTTTGTAATGGGTACCGGTAAGACTATAGAGGTTACCGTAAAAGATAAAACCGTTACAGTACGCGATTACGGGCGGGGCATACCCCTGGGCAAGGTGGTAGATGTGGTGAGTAAAATGAATACTGGTGGTAAGTATGATTCGCGCGCATTTAAAAAATCGGTGGGATTAAATGGTGTGGGTACCAAGGCTGTTAATGCGCTTTCCACTTTTTTCAGGGTAGAATCTGTTCGCGATAACCAACAGAAAGCCGCAGAATTTTCCGCAGGTGAAATTACACTTGACGAAGAAGTAATAGAAACCACCAAGCGCAAAGGTACCAAGGTAACTTTTGTGGCCGATGATACTATTTTTAAGAACTATAAGTACCGTAATGAGTACATAGTAAAAATGCTTAAAAATTATTGTTACCTGAATACAGGGCTTACAATAATTTTTAATGGGGAAAAATTTTTTAGTGAGGAAGGCTTAAAGGATTTACTTTCTGAAAACATACAGGAGGAAGACCGCATCTATCCCATCATCCACTTAAAAGATGAAGATATAGAAGTTGCTATGACACATAGCAAAACCCAGTACAGCGAAGAATATTATTCGTTTGTAAACGGGCAAAATACCACACAGGGCGGTACACATCTGGCAGCCTTTAGGGAAGCTATAGTACGTACGGTAAAAGAGTTTTACAACAAAAATTTTGAAGCGGCCGATATACGAAAATCTATTGTGAGTGCCATAAGCGTAAAGGTTGAAGAACCGGTTTTTGAGTCACAGACCAAAACCAAGCTGGGTAGTACCGATATGGGACCAAACCTGGCTACAGTACGCACTTTTATAAACGATTTTGTAAAAACCAAGCTGGATAATTTTTTGCACCGTAACCCCGAAGTTGCCGATGCATTACTGAAAAAGATATTACAGGCAGAGCGCGAGCGTAAAGAGCTTAGCGGCATACGCAAACTGGCGCGAGACAGGGCCAAAAAAGCCAGCCTGCATAACAAAAAACTGCGCGACTGCCGTGTGCATTTAACAGATAGCAAAAATCCGCGGAGTTTAGAAAGCACCTTGTTTATTACCGAGGGAGATTCTGCTTCGGGCTCCATAACCAAATCGCGCGATGTAAATACCCAGGCTGTATTTAGCCTGCGCGGTAAGCCGTTAAACTCGTATGGCATGAGCAAGAAGATTGTGTACGAGAATGAGGAATTCAACCTGTTGCAAGCCGCTCTTGATATAGAGGAAGATATGGAGGCATTGCGCTATAACAACATAGTTATTGCTACTGATGCCGATGTTGACGGTATGCACATACGCCTGTTACTAATTACATTCTTTTTACAATTTTTTCCTGAACTGATAAAAGAGGGGCATTTATACATATTGCAAACACCACTGTTCAGGGTGCGAAATAAAAAAGAAACTATTTATTGTTATAGTGACGAGGAGCGAAAGGCAGCCATAGAAAAACTTACCGGTAAGCCCGAAATAACCCGATTTAAAGGTTTGGGTGAAATAAGCCCCGATGAGTTTAAACATTTTATTGGAGAAAATATACGCCTTGACCCTGTAATGCTGGATGCCGCCACTTCTATACAAAATATGCTGGAGTTTTATATGGGTAAAAACACGCCGGACAGACAGGAGTTTATCATCAACAACCTGAAAGTAGAGCTTGATGTGGTGGATAAATAATGTAAAACATCCGATAACAGTGTACAGCTAAAATAATGTCATGACAAGATATGACAAAAGAATATTAAAATTCAAATAGTTATTTGAAGCAATTAAATGAGCGAAGATAATTTTGAGCCTTTAGAAGGAGAACATTTTTACAACAGGGAAGACAATTCCGGCGATACCATTACCAAGGTAACCGGTATGTATAAAGACTGGTTTCTGGATTATGCTTCATACGTAATTCTGGAACGTGCAGTGCCCGCTATTGAAGACGGCTTTAAGCCCGTACAGCGGCGTATTATGCACTCCCTTAAAGAGCTTGACGACGGGCGCTATAATAAAGTGGCCAATGTGGTGGGGCATACTATGCAGTACCACCCACACGGTGATGCCTCTATAGGCGATGCCATGGTACAGATAGGCCAGAAAGAACTGCTTATAGATACCCAGGGTAACTGGGGTAACATACTTACGGGAGATGGCGCTGCAGCATCGCGTTACATTGAGGCACGCCTCAGCAAATTTGCTTTAGAAGTTTTATACAGCCCAAAAATCACTACCTGGCAACTCTCTTATGATGGCCGCCGTAATGAACCGGTAAACCTTCCTGTAAAATTTCCGTTATTATTGGCACAAGGTGCCGAAGGTATTGCAGTAGGTTTATCTACAAAGGTATTGCCCCATAACTTTAATGAGCTTATAGATGCCTCTGTAAAAGTTTTAAAAAACAAGCCGTTTACTTTATATCCCGATTTTCCTACGGCAGGTATTGCCGACATGTCTAATTACAACGACGGTATGCGCGGAGGGCGTGTACGGGTGCGTGCAAAAATATCGCAACTGGATAAAAGTACTCTGGTTGTCACACAAATACCCTTTACTACTAATACCTCTACTTTAATAGACAGTGTCCTTAAAGCCAATGAGAAAGGCAAGATAAAAATTAAAAAAATAGAAGATAATACCGCCGCAGAAGTAGAGATTCTTATCCACCTTCCGCCGGGAGTATCGCCAGATAAAACCATAGATGCACTGTACGCCTTTACAGCCTGCGAAACTTCGGTAGCACCACTGGGCTGTGTTATTGAAGACCAAAAGCCATATTTTGTAGGGGTGAGCGACATGCTGCGTATTTCTACCCACCGCACAGTAAACCTGTTGCGGAGTGAGCTTGAAATTCAGTTAGCTGAACTTCAGGAACAATGGCATTTTCAATCGCTTGAGCGTATTTTTATAGAAAACCGTATTTATCGCCTGATTGAGGAAGAAGAAACCTGGGAGGGGGTAATACAGGCTATTGATGAAGGATTGAAGCCTTTTACAGCCCACCTGAAACGTGCGGTAACCAAAGAGGATATTGTAAGGCTTACAGAAATACGGATTAAGCGTATTTCTAAATTTGATATTGATAAGGCACAACAGAAAATAGAAGCCCTTGAAGGCGAAATCGAACAGGTAAAACATCACCTGGAGCATATTATAGATTTCGCCATTGATTACTTTATGAACCTGAAAGCCAAATATGGTAAGGGCAGGGAGCGTAAAACGGAATTGCGTAGTTTTGATAATATTGAAGCTACAAAAGTAGTATTGCGTAACACCAAACTCTATGTAAACCGCGAAGAGGGCTTTGTGGGTACCGGGCTTAAAAAAGATGAGTATGTTGCCGATTGCAGTGATATAGATGATGTGATTGTATTTTTGCGCGACGGAAATATGATGGTAACTAAAGTTGACGTAAAAACCTTTATTGGCAAAGACATCATTCATGTAGCTGTATTTAATAAAAATGATAAGCGTACCATTTATAACATGATATACCGCGATGGTAAAAGCGGGCCAACTTATGTAAAACGTTTTAATGTAAGCAGCATCACACGGGATAAGGCGTATGATATGACACAGGGCACCAAAGGCAGCCAGGTATTGTATTTTTCTGCTAACCCAAATGGAGAGGCCGAAGTGGTAACCATTTTATTACGCCAGACCGGAAATATTAAAAAACTTAAGTTTGACCTTGATTTTGCAGAAATAGGCATTAAAGGCAGGGCATCACGCGGTAACACGGTTAGCAAATATCCTATTAAGCGTATTGAACTGAAAGAAAAAGGTATTTCCACCTTAAAACCACGCCGCATTTGGTTTGATGATACGGTACAACGCCTGAATGTAGACGGCAGGGGCGAGCTTTTGGGCGAATTCAGGCCTAACGACCGATTGCTTATCATAAACCAAAATGGCAAGCTGAAAACCATTATACCCGAACTTACTACTCATTTTGATGAGGGCATGATTGTTTTGGAGAAATGGGTACCCAAAAAACCGGTTTCTGCTATTTATTATGATGGTGAAAAAGAACGGTATTACATAAAACGTTTCCTTATTGAAAATGAAAATAAAGAGGAGCTTTTTATAACCGAGCATCCTAATTCCCAGCTTGAAATTGTAAGTACCGATTACAGGCCGGTAGCCGAAATTATATTCCCGAAAATTAAAGGGGTACAAAAAGAAACATTAACGGTTGACCTTGAAGATTTTATTGCCGTTAAAGGTATTAAGGCGTTAGGAAACCAGCTCACTACAGATAAAGTAAAACAGGTAAACTTATTGGAACCATTGCCTTATGAAGCCCCTGAAGAGGAGATTCCGGAAGAAATGGATGTTAAAGGTGAGGTTGACCTGACTGATGAAAACACCAATATATCTTTGGATGAGGATGGACAGATTATTTTAAGCCTGGAATAGTATACACAAAATAAAAGAGTGCTTAATTGCACTCTTTATTCTTTATAAAAACTTAGCTTTTAGTTCAGGTGTGGGTATCATACAGGCCTCTTTTTTACCATACCATTTGTAGCGGTTACGTGCCACGTAGTCATATACCGAATTTGATATAACATTCGGTATAAATTTAAGCAGGCTAAGTAAGTTATAGCCACCACTTAAATCTTTAGAAATATTTAATGCTGCTTCAGCTTTGTAATAGTATGATTTTCCGGGAATATATAATATTATGGAATCCGTTTTGGAGGTATCAATACTTATATAGCTAACAATTTCCTGGCCTAACTCCGATTGCAGTGCCACAAACCTGAACACATCTTTTTTATCGTGTTTAATTATAAACTGCACAGCGCTGTCACACAGGTTACAAACCCCGTCAAACAAAATAATTTTTTTATTTTCTGGTAATTTCATTGTTTCAGGTTAAAGTTTTGTTTATAAACTATACTGCACAATTATGTGTTAATAGCTAAAGGCTTACAGCTATTTCTTCACAGCTTCAACCAGTTCCAGCGATTCTAAATCAACTTTACTGGTAAATATACCGTAATTTACCGTTGCCTTATTTTTTTCAATAGCATCAAGCGTACCAACAGCCTTGCCGTCTATCATACGCACGCGGTCACCAATTTTAATAGGCGCTTTAGGTTTTGGTGTAGCAGCTTCTTTAATCTTTTTCTCCTTTTTTACCTGGCGGATTTCGGCTACTTTTTCTTTTACCTCGGCTATTATCTGCTTTTGTACCACCTCTTGTTTCTTTTTTTCTTTCGGCAGCAGTTTTTTGCGTTTGGAGTTTTCAATCTCTACCGTTTTAAGCAGTTCGCCAATAAGCTCTTTTTTATTCTTATTATTAAAGTATTTTTCACTTAACTCATCCAGTTTTTGGCCCAGGTAAATAAGGCGCTGGTTGGCATCATATAACTCCTGGTAGCTTTCCAGCTTTTGCTGTATACGTGTGTTGATGTTTTCCATCTTTTTGCCTTCCTCCCGTGCGCGCTGTTCTTCTTCTTTTAAGGTTTGCGAGGTTTTCTCCAGCTTAGAACGTTCTTTTTGCAGGTTGGCAATAGTTTTATCAAAACGTACCTTGCCTTTTTCTATTTTCTTTTTAGCGCGGTTTATTAATCCGTACGGAATACCGTTTTTTTGTGCCACTTCAAACGTAAACGAGCTACCGGCCTGGCCCAGTATCAATTTATACATCGGCTCCAGTGAACGTTCGTCAAAAAGCATGTTGGCATTGGTAGCAAAAGGCAATTCATTAGCCAGCATTTTTAAATTGGTATAATGTGTGGTAATGATACCAAAAGCTTCCCTATGATAAAATTCTTCCAGAAATGTTTCGGCCAGCGCGCCACCCAACTCAGGGTCTGACCCGGTTCCGAATTCATCAATAAGAAAAAGAGTTTTATCGTTACACTTTCTTAAAAAGTAATTCATGTTTTTAAGGCGGTAGCTGTAGGTACTCAGGTGATTTTCTATACTCTGGTTATCGCCAATATCAGTAAGTATACGGTCAAACAAAAAAGTCTCGCTACGCTCATGAACAGGTATCAGCAAGCCGCTTTGCAACATTAGTTGTAGCAGCCCTATGGTTTTGAGTGTAATACTTTTACCCCCGGCATTGGGGCCTGAAATAACAATAATGCGGTTATCCTGCGCCAGCTCTATAGTTTGCGGGTATACCGGCTCATTTTTTCTGCGGTTATTTACATAAAGTATGGGGTGGTAAGCATCCCTGAAAAACATACGCTTTTCTTCGGTAATGTTGGGTAGCAGCCCGTTAATCCTCTGGGCATATTTGGCCTTGGCCGAAACTACATCTATAGCGGTTAAAAATTCCTGATAATCATTTAATAACGGCACAAACGGGCGTATCAGATCGGATAATTGTTTGAGTATGCGCTTAACTTCTTCTTTTTCTTCATATTCAAGGTTATTCAATTCCCTCGAATAGCGCAATGTGGCTTCGGGTTCAATATAAGTAATACTGCCCGTTTTAGAGCTTCCTAATATAGAGCCTTTTACTTTACGGCGGTACATGGCCAATACGGCAAGTACACGGCGGTTTTCTACCACGCTTTCACGTATATCGTCAAGGTACCCCTGGCTGTTGTATTGTGTAAGGGCAGCGGCAAAGCTTTGGTTTATTTTTCCTTTAACCTCATTCATCTGCCTGCGTATAAGTTGCAGGTTTGGCGATGCTTCATCTTTCACCTCGCCGTATTTATCAATTACCTTATCAATAAGTTTTGTAATCTCTTTGGTATACTCCACTTCGCCAGCACGGGTGTGGAGGGTGGGGTAGTAGTCCTCAAACTTTTCAAGAAATTTTATAAGCGTATTGGCTGTTTCAGAGAGTATTGCTATCTTTCTGAATGCGGCTGCATCAAGGTAGCTGTCTTCTATTGCAAGAAATTTTATCTCTTTTGATATAAGTTCAAATCCATGGTTGGGCAATGCATTATTATTAGCAAAAGAGGCAACATACTCTGATGTTTGCTTAAGCGCATCCATAAGCTGCTCTTTATTTTTAAAGGGCGCTATCTGCAACGCTTTTTCACGGCCGGGATCTGTACTGCAGCCAGAAGCTACTGTTTCAAGCACGGTACCGAATTCTAAATCTTTTAAGGTTTTATCTGTAATACTTATCATTACTGTTTTTAAAGCAAATTCTATGCAAAAATACTATATATTGGCACTTACTGCACAAATGGCAGTAAAGTTTAAAAGTTTATGGCTGCCATGCCGGTAATTATTATATTTGTGAGACAACCTGAAATAATGAATATAAATATAGAGCCCTCCTGGGAAAAAGTACTGGATAGCGAATTTGATAAGCCCTACTTTAAAAACCTGATTGATTTTGTAAAAGAAGAATATAAAAACCATGTTTGTTATCCGCCCGGGAAACAGATTTTTGCTGCTTTTGACCATTGTCCTTTTAATAAGGTAGAAGTTGTAATAATAGGGCAGGACCCTTATCATGGCCCTAAGCAGGCTAACGGGCTTTGTTTTTCGGTTAATGATGGTATACCCATGCCACCATCTTTGGTAAATATCTTCAGGGAAATTGAACAGGACCTTGGTAAGTCTTTTCCGCCAACCGGAAATTTAGAACGCTGGGCAGAGCAGGGAGTGCTTTTACTAAATGCAACATTAACCGTAAGGCAGGGGCAGGCGGGCAGCCATCAGGGTAAAGGCTGGGAAACTTTTACCGATGCTGTAATACAAAAAATATCTGACGAAAAGGAAAATGTAGTGTTTTTACTTTGGGGCGGATTTGCCAAAAAGAAAGGGGCACGCGTAGATAAAAGTAAACACCATGTATTAGAATCGGGGCATCCTTCTCCTTTAAGCGCCAATAAAGGGCATTGGTTTGGCAATAAACATTTTAGCAAGACAAATGAATTTTTAGCAAAAAACGGCAAGAAAACAATAGTATGGTAAAGGTCTATATAACCTAAGTAGCTTAATGTGTGTTATTTAATTAAATGTTAATGCCCCTAAAATTTCTTCGCTCATAAACGGCCCGCCAGGATAACGTGCGGTATAATCAAGGTTGAGCCATACCTGGCCATACTCGTCTACATGGTAATGTACTTCGTGCCCACGGCTTTCATCAGCAAAAAGCTGTTCTTTAATCAGGTAATTTGCAATTTCAAGGTCAGCTTTATCGCCCACCAGCATTTCAGGGTATAAATGCCCACCGGTATGTATAATTCGTGGTGTACCACCCACGGCCCTTATACACGCAGCCATTAATATGGCATGGTCATCACAATCTCCGGCAAAATGCTGTAACGATTCGTCAGCAGTTGCAATATATTCAGCATTATGTGGGTCATTAACATATATCCAGCGGTTACGGATGTCTTTAAAAACGGAGAAACACTGAATCATCCGGCGTTCTTTTTGGAATCCCTTAATATCCCTGAAATATTTTGTGGCAGCCCCCACGGCATAATTGCGTACCTGTGGATTGTTATAATCTACCGCATCTATAATTTTACTTTTATTAGGGAATGGCAGTAATTTAGATAAAATTACCCCCTGTGGGTTAGGGTCATATGCCATAGTATATACCATAGCCTGGTATTCTTCATATACCGAACGAAAACCATAATCGCCAAAAAGAGAACCAAACAATAGCGCAAGCACATAAAAGCCTATACAAATTATAAGTATTTTTTTTAATACCGTAAGTATAAGCTGTATTAACGTTACAAGGGTAATAAAAATTAAAACCCGGTCTATATGCAGTGGCCACTCCGGGTCTATAAGGTTTTGGTGCAGTATGATGAAAACAGGTATGGATATAAGCAGGTTTAAAATAAAAATGATAATGGAATCCCATGGCTTCGGGATGCGAAGCTTTTTAAGCAGGTTTTTTATTTTGGCAAGAAATTCCTTCACCATACGTTAAGGCAGCAATATCATCCTGCCACATTTTCAAAACTTAATTTACGGTCTATTATATTCAGGTCAAGTAATTGCTCCTGTACGGTATACAGTATATCTTGTGTGAGTTTTTGATCTGACCATTGCGTTAAAGACAACCATTCAGCAGTATCTTCTTCTTTTTGCCCGTAACGTGCTGCTAATATCCGTGTAATATTTTTTATTTCTTTAAAACCAGAAGTTTTAGTATTTATAACATCTAATATTGTTCCAATTATTTGGGGGCTGTTAACTAATACTTCATCTCTCACAGCAATAACAAAACTGGGCCAGGGGGTGGGGCAGTCTGCCACACGGCGAAATATACCTTGGTCTACTATAGGCTTTGTCATAAAACGTTCCCACATAAAATAATCGGCCGTGCCATCGGTTAATGACTTTATGGCGCCATCAAGCGTATTTATCACCTCAAAACGCAGGTTGGCTGTGTCCCAGCCTTCATTTTGTGCATTTACAAATGCCATAAGGTGCGATCCGGAACCATAACGGCTTATAGCGACAATTTTATTTTCCAGGTCGCCCAGTGTGATATAGGCAGAGCGTGCTGCCACATGTATACCCCATATAAGCGGCGATTGAACGTAAACCTGCACAATTTTAGAGGGGTTGCCTGCAGTAATATCTTTTACAATACCTTCAGTAAGTATTACGGCAATGTCTGTTTCGCCATCGCGCAACATCTGGCAAAGCCTGCCGGTACCTTCGGGTACATCCGTCCATTTTACATCAACACCCTTTTCTGCAAATTTACCTTCTTCTATGCATAGCCGCCAGGGTAAGTTAAAATGTTCCGGTACGCCTGCTATATGTATTTTACCCATTATAAACTTTCTGATATTTTATTTAATGCAAATTCAATTAATTTATTTACAACAACATGAGGGTCATTACTAAAAGTGCCACTTTCACGGTTTGCTATAATAGCACTTAGCGAAATGGCATTATGCCCCAGTAACCCGGAAAGGCCATAAATAGCTGCTGTTTCCATTTCGAGGTTGGTAATACGGTTACCGTTATAACTAAAACTATCTAATTTATGGTTGAGTTGCCTGTCCTGAATATCCAGCCGCAGTATGCGCCCCTGTGGCCCGTAAAAGCCGGGTGCTGTGGCGGTAATGCCTTTGTGAATTTCTTCTGAATCAAAAATTTCCATCAGTATTTCACTACCCTGTATGGCATATGGGCTGCCTTTGTGACTGTCCCAACCGGTATGGGCTATAAAAGCATCCTGAAGCGCCTTATCTGATAAGCCATTAACAATATACGAGCGCAGCATGTTATCCATACCAAGGCCGTAAGATGACATTACAAAACTGTCTACCGGTATATTGGCATGTAAAGAACCCGAAGTGCCAATGCGGATAATATTTAACGGGGTTAATACTGCCTTAGGCTCACGTGTTTCAAGATCTATGTTTACTAATGCATCCAGCTCATTTAGTACAATATCAATATTATCAGGCCCTATACCGGTTGAAAGCACGGTTAACCGCTTACCTTTATAGATACCCGTCTGGGTTTTAAATTCACGCTTTTGTGTAGTAAACTCTATAGTATCAAAATGCTGGGTTATTTTTTCAACCCGGTCAGGATCACCTACAAAAATTATAGTAGAGGCAATGTTTTCCGGCCTGAGGTTAAGGTGATAAATGCTCCCGTCAGGGTTAAGTATAAGTTCAGATTGTTTGATTTCCATTTTACTATTGCTTTAACCGCCTACACGTTTAACTATATAACCTTCTTTACCAAGATAGTCCATAACTTTATCCCTGAAATTTCCCTGAATAATAATTTCGCCATCTTTTGCCGATCCGCCAACGCCGCACAAGGTTTTCAATTTTTTAGCCAAGGCTTTCAGGTCATCATCTGTACCTTCAAACCCTTTTATTACAGTAGCAACTTTACCGCCACGATTTTTTTTATCCAGGTGCGCTTCAAGTCGCTGCTCATTATTAGCAAGTGTTTCCTGCTGTTGCTCATTACTATCAAACTCAAAATCACTATTTGTAGAAAATACAAAGCCTCCTAAATCTTCCAGGCTGTTACTTTTTTTTGCCATAATTCAAACTTTATAAAAAAAGGCATCAGGCGTAAAAACCCAATGCCTTTACAGGTATAAATTTATGTATTATTTTTTAATCAGGCCTAAATCTACAAGGCGTTCATATAGGAATTCTCCCGCTGTGATATCCTCATATAATTTAGGATGTTCATCATCAATACAATTTTCTAAACAATCCAGTTTCATTTCGCTAATTGGGTGCATAAAAAATGGTATAGAGTAGCGTGAGGTGCCCCATAATTCACGCGGCGGATTTACCACCTGGTGTATGGTACTTTTAAGTTTGTTGTTGGTATGGCGGCTTAACATATCACCTACGTTTATTACCAGTTCATCTGGCTGTGCAATGGCATCTATCCATTCGCCTTTATGGTTTTGTACCTGCAGCCCTTTGCCCTGCGCACCCATTAACAGGGTAATAAGGTTAATATCGCCATGCGCAGCAGCACGTACCGCATTATCCGGTTCCTGAGTGATGGGAGGGTAGTGTATGGGGCGTAATATGCTGTTGCCTTCAGCTACATATTTGTCAAAATAAAACTCGTCTAACCCTAAATACAGTGCCAGTGCACGCAATACATATACACCAGTTTTTTCAAGCATTTTGTAGGCTTGTTCACCAACTTTATTAAACTTAGGCAACTCTTTAACTTCAACATTTTCAGGATATTCCCCTGCATATTTAGAACCTTCCGGAAGATACTGGCCAAAATGCCAAAACTCTTTAAGGTCGCCTTCTTTACGGCCTTTGGCGTGTTCTTTACCAAAAGAAACATAGCCACGCTGCCCACCAATACCGGGAATTTCATATTTCTCTTTAACTTCTACCGGCAGATTAAAAAAGTTACGCACTTCTGTATATAACTCGTCTACAAGTGTATCATCCAGAAAATGCCCTTTTAGTGCCACAAAGCCTATATCTTCATAGGCTTTACCGATTTCATTTACAAATTTTTGCTTGCGTTCCGGGTCACCCGAAAGGAAATCACGCAGATCCACACTGGGGATGTTTTGCATAATAATCGTTTATTGTTAATACGTTTACAGGCTAATAGCTGTAAATACAAATGTAAGGATTATTTCTTTTTTGAAAGTAGTGTATTATACCCTCAAAAAATAAGATTAGGTAATGAAAGCATAAAGATTAACTAACAGACCTGTTAATTATTAAGCTGATTTTTGGAGAAACCAAATTACTATGAAAACACAAAACAACAGCAGGAGAAAGTTTATACAAACAACATTGTTAGCCGCCGGGGGTATTATGCTGGCCCCTAATTTTATAAGCTGTGAAAGCGATGACAATAGTGCGCCTGATTATAATCCGTCAGATTTTACAAATAAAAATTTTGACCATGGTATTGCCAGTTTTGACCCTACCAGCACATCGGTTATTATATGGACACGATACAACAGGGCAAATGCAGAAATAATATGGGAGGTGGCTACAGATGAAAATTTTAATACTGTAATCAGGACAGGTAAACTGACAACAGATGCATCAAGAGATTATACTTTGGCTGTTGAGCTTACAGAGCTTGAAGCCGATAAAAAATTGTATTACCGTTTTGCCAATACTGATGACAAGGCTATTTCTGTAACCGGAGAAACCAAAACAATGCCGGTTAATGCAGCTTCTGTAAAACTGGCTGTTTGCTCGTGCTCTAATTACCAGGCCGGATATTTTAATGTATATGATGCCATGGCAAAATCTGATGCTGATGTTATTGTACACCTCGGAGATTATATATATGAATATGAAGCAGGCGGATATGGCGCTACACCCGAAAATGCTTCTTTAGGAAGAAAACACCAGCCTGCAACTGAAATTCTTAGTTTAGAAGATTACAGGACACGTTATAAGCAATACAGGACAGACGTTTCATTACAGCTTGCCCACCAAAAAAAACCTTTTATATGCGTTTGGGATGACCACGAAATTGCCAATGATACCTATAAAAACGGTGCAGAAAATCATACTGAAGCTACCGAAGGAAGTTTTGAAGTAAGAAAACAGCATGCTTTGCAGGCATACAGCGAGTTTATGCCTTTCTCAAGGCAGGATGAAAGCAATAACGCTTTGATATACCGTACTGTTACCATTGGCGGGCTGGTAAACCTTATTATGCTGGATACCCGCGTAATTGCCCGTCACAAGCAACTTGATATAAATACTTATCTTACCGCCGGAGGTTTTGATGCTGTATCTTTTATGACAGACCTGTCTACCCCCTCAAGGACATTGATTGGTGATACACAACGTAACTGGATTATTAACCAGATAAACTCAAGCAGCGCAAAATGGCAGGTTTTAGGCCAGCAGATACTAATGGGTAAAATGTATGTACCGGCAGAGCTTTTGCTTGCTTTTGGACAACCCGGGTTTATCGAAATTCTTACCCAGTTGGTTACTATAAAAATGCGTATGCTGAATAACGACCCGACACTTACACCAGAAGAAACTGCGCGTATAACAACAACTCTGCCTTATAACCTTGATGCATGGGATGGTTACCCTGTAGACCGTGAAATTATTTATGGCTCGCTTAACGGTAAAAAAATTATCACCCTTGCGGGAGATACGCACAACGCATGGTACAATACATTATATACCCAGAATGGCGCCGAAGTAGGTGTTGAGCTGGCTACATCAAGTGTTAGCTCTCCTGGTTTTGAAATCTATTTGGGTGACGTTGATGCTGCTACTATTGCCTCTTTTGAGCAGGCTATGACGCTGCTGGTTGATGGGCTTTCTTATTTTGATGCTTCGCGGAGGGGTTATGTAATGGCTACTTTTACCAATGCCGATGTAAAAGCGGAATGGGTATTTGTAGATACTATACTATCACAGTCATATAATGCCTCAGTAGGGCATACAATAACCTATTCATAGAAATATGAATAGTATTACAACAACAAAACCATCCCGTATAAGGATGGTTTTTATTATTTTAGAAAAAGAAAACAACTATTGTTTCTTTACATACTTGGTAAGTATTACAATAAGCTGGCCGTCTATTTTACCTTCAATTTGTTCTGGGTTATCATGCACTAAACGTATGTTGCGTACTGCCGTGCCCACTTTGGCATTAATTGTTGAACCTTTTACATCAAGGTCTTTTATAAGGGTAACGGTATCGCCCTGCTGTAAAATATTGCCATTACTGTCTTTATGAAATTCTACACCGGCCTCACCTGTGTGGTCTCCGGTAGCCTTGGCATATTCCAACAGTTCATCGTCAAGGTATATCATATCCAGATTGTCTGCCGCCCAGCTTTCGTTACGGAAACGGTTTAACATGCGCCAAGATACTACCTGTACTGCAGGCACTTCGCTCCACATACTTGTGGGTAATACGCTTTCCCAAAAAGCACTATCCGGCTCTTCTTTTTTCTCTATCTGGTTAAAGCATTTTTCATCTATCAGTATAAAACCGTCTGCGCCCATATTACGCGAAGGTTGCACTTCATACACCACAAGTTTATCGGTTGCACCACAAATTTCACACTGGTTTCCGCTGCGCTCCTTTAGTTGTTGTTCAATTGTCATTTTTATTTTTTTGGCTGTAAATATAATGATTTTCGCAGAGGGATTTTTTAAAAAGATAACATGAATTATCTGACAGCTTAAATAATTGATTTATTTTTGAAACAGAAATACATTTTAAATATACTCCCGAGATAAAGTGCACAGCGGCTATATGGTTTTCGGTTAAAACCGCCCGAAACCAGCATTTACTCTCTGATAAATTCTATCTTTGGGAATTGAAAAATATGAGATATGAGATTTCACACCCGAAAATGGGTTAAGCCCGAAGATTTAAACCCTAACGGAACCTTATTTGGAGGTAAACTACTGGCGTGGATTGATGAAGAAGCGGCTTTATATGCTATTATACAGCTTGAAAACCAAAGGATTGTTACCAAATACATGTCAGAAATCAACTTTATGGCTTCTGCACGCCAGGGCGATATTATAGAAATAGGCATTGATGTAGTAAAATTTGGAGTTACCTCGCTGGTGCTCCGCTCTGAAGTGCGTAATAAAATGACACAGGAAAAAATTATTACGGTTGATAATATTACTATGGTAAGCCTGGACGGTTCTGGTAAACCATCGGCCCACGGCAAAACTAAGATAGAGTATGTAAAAGACCGCCTGGAAAAATCTTAGTTTTCTGTTTCCACAAATTTTTTACCTACACTGGGCAGTTCAAATATCTCTAAGCCAAAATAAGGCACCGCTGCAATAATATGGTCAAAAATATCGGCCATGATATATTCATAATTTACCCAGCGCTTATCAGATGTAAAAGCATATATTTCTACAGGTATACCTTTTTCGGTAGGTTGTAAATGCCTGCACATAATAGTCATTTCTTTATTAATGGCAGGGTGGGTTTGTATGTACTCATTTACATATTTACGAAAAAGCCCCAGGTTGGTTAAATTTCTGCCATTTAAAGGTATTGACTTATCAGCTTTAGCCTGTGAATTATATTTGTCTATATCAGCCTGCCTGTGTTCAATATAAGAAGTTAACATCTGTATTTTTTTATACTCTTTAAGCTCTTCGGGACTTACAAAATGTACACTGTTATTTTTAATTAAAATATAGCGCTTTATACGCCTGCCGCCGCTATTTACCATACCGCGCCAGTTTTTAAACGAATCTGATATAAGGCTGTATGTGGGCAGGGTAGTGGTGGTATTATCAAAATTGCGCACTTTTACGGTGGCCAGATTTATTTCGATAACATCACCATCGGCACCATATTTTTCCATGGTAATCCAGTCGCCAATGCGTACCATATCATTTACACTTACCTGTATGCTGGCAACAAGACCTAAAATAGTATCTTTAAAAATAAGCAGTATAATGGCAGATACCGCACCAAGTGTACCCAACAGGGCAGTAGCTTTTACATTAAATATTACCATAATAATAGCCATACCACCCAAAATCCATAATATAATCATGATTACCTGGATGTAGCTGTCAATAGGCTTATCATTATAGGCAGGCTGTAATTTAAGGTAGTCTTTTACCGAATTAAACACACTGCGTACAAGCCACAGCATGAGTATAATTATAAAAATAGTAAGCCCTTTTTGAAACAGTGCTTCTAAACGTTTAAAATCATGAAATATTATAGGTATGACTTCAAAAACAAATAATACGGGAATAAGGTGAGCAATATGCTTTGATGCTTTATTTTGTATAAGTATATCATCAAATGAGGTTTTGGTACGCTGGGCAAATATACCAAAGGCAAAAACAAACAGTTTTTTTGAAAGAAAATCAAGCACATATGCTATAATAATTACTTCAGCTATATTAATAGCAAGGTTAGCATACAACGCTGCATCATTACTAAAATTAAGATCTTTGAAAAGGGTATATCCCCAGTTAAATACCTCCATTTGTTATCATGTCTTTTTAAAATATTTCCACTCTATATAAAATGTGCCGAATGGAATTACAGAGGCCAAACACACCAAAAGGAATTTTTTTATGCCCCAGTTTTGTTCTTCTTTTAATAGAAAGGCTAAAATTATATATGCTATAAACAATATGCCATGTGCCATACCTGCAGGCCTTATAAAGCTTTCGTTATCAAACATATATTTCATAGGCATTGCAACCAGAAATAAAACAAGCAGTGATATACCCTCCAGGGTGGCAATAATTTTAAACCAACGGACCATATAGATTTTTTTTGCAAAGGTAAAAATAAAGTAATGTACCCTTAATAAAAAAGGCTGTTTAATAAAAACAGCCCCTAATTATATAACAATAAAAAATTATTAAAAGGCTAAAAAAGCTTTATTGTATTCACGCAAATCCAGCAAGTTATTTTTCTTGCTAAGGTCGCTAAAAAGAGAAAGCAGGTACTCAAGACTTTCCAAGTCATTCTCAGAAGCCGCAGCTTGTGTGGTTACTTCTCCCTCTTCTTCATCTACCGGCTCATCATCCGGAATCGGGATTAAAAATGCACCATTTTGCTCAAGGTGCTCATAAGTAAGGCGAATGGCTTTGGTAAGTACAGGATTATGTTCGTTTAAAGAATATTCCCGCAATTTTTTTAAATCTTCAACAAGTATTTCAGCATCAAAACCTTTTTTAAAAAGATCTACCTGCATTTTATTTATAAGCTTTTGCGCACTTTGGTTCTCCACAACAAGATAATTATTTATTATTTTAAAGGACAGCAAAAATAAGGTATAATAAGCTTTTGAACATAATAAAAAAGAAAAAAAATACCATTTTTTGTTAAATAAATTTTTATAAGGGTGTTTACTGCAATTGCCTGAAATAAATTGAGCCCCTTTTGGAGGGGCTCTGTACTTTTAAAATTATAACAAACTACTGGTTTATTAATACCTCTGGCGTTCAACCATCCACTGCGGATATTCTTTATTAAGCGCACTTACAGAATCTATTTTCTCCAACTCTTCTTCGGTTAAGGTAATATTTACCGATTTTAGGTTATCCTGAAGCTGGTGTGCGTTTTTTGCCCCTATAATGGTACTGGTAACCCTTGGCTGTTGCCTTACCCATGCCAGCGCAATCTGAGCTGGGCTCGCATCGCGGTTATTACCCATTTGGGTTATTACATCAATAATGTCAAAAGTTTTGTCTTTATCAATTGGAGGAAAATCAAAATTAGCACGGCGGCCTTCATTGTTTTCAGATTCGCGGGTATATTTACCGGATAGAAACCCTCCTGCAAGCGGACTCCAGGGCATAACAGCCAGGTTCTGGTCCTGGGCAAGGGGTATAATTTCACGTTCAATATCCCTTCCTGCAAGCGAATAAAAATACTGTAGCCCTATAAATTTATTCCAACCGTGTTTTTCGGCTATACCCTGTGCTTTCATAACCATCCAGGCGGGCCAGTTGCATACGGCAATGTAGCGGGCTTTGCCACTCAGCACAACATCATTAAGCGCCCGCATGGTTTCTTCTACAGGTGTGCGCTCATCTACACCGTGAACATATAGTATATCCAGGTGGTCTGTTTGTAACCTTTGCAGGCTTTGATCTATAGAATTAAATATATGAAAGCGTGAAAGGCCTTTATCATTAAGGCTTTCGCTCATTGGACCGCGCACCTTACTGGCTATAACCAGTTCATGACGGTTAAGGCCTACATCTTTAAGAGATTGCCCTAATAGCTTTTCTGATTCTCCTAATGAATAAACATTTGCGGTATCAATAAAATTAATGCCGGAATCTACCACGGTACGCATAAGCTGGTTCACTTCCTGCTGTTGTGTGCCGCCAATGGCTTTCCATATACCCTGGCTACCAAAAGTCATAGTGCCAAAGCATAACTCTGAAACCTGTATGCCGGTATTGCCTAATACATTATATTTCATGGTAAAATATTTAAATTGTACTATACAAAAATACATCCTGAACAGATGGTATAGCTTATAGTAATCAAACCATGTATTGCAAAATTCAAATAATTAATCAATTAAGATAGGTAGAGAATTTTGGGTCCATAAGGTTGGTAAAAGCATTTTTTATGCTACCGTCAGGGTTTAATATTATAGTACGGTTAATTTTAGTAAGCGCCCATTTGTCTTTTAGCGTTTCAAGATCATAAGCACGCAGTTGCAGGGCATCATTATAGGGGTAAAGCGATAATGTTTTTTTCCATTCGTTTTCGTAATCCACATTCACGGCAATAAAGTTTACATCAGGATATTCTTCTTTTAAATCCTTTACTTTATCATAAATAGCAGATAACCGTGCGCGGGCACAACTTGTCCAGAAAAAAATTACCGTTTTTTTATTGACGTTATTAATGTCATAATACTTATTATTAACATCCACCAGTTTTATCTGGGGGAGTTTATTACCCTCTTTAAGAGATTTAACACCTTTGGCAATATTGCGGATCTCATTTTCTTTACTGTCATCTGTAGAGCGCTCCAGATATTCTGATAAAAATTTCTGGTTATTTATTGTATTCTGGTCTTCAATAAGGTAACCAAAAGCTACGTTATTAAGCACATCATTTTTAACCTGCTCATTTTTAAATAAGGTGTCGGCAATGCGCAACTTGGCAATATTATCATTAAATACGTTATTTTCAAGGTTGCTTACACGCCCTTTACGGCTATAAGCTCGGTTGTTGAGCATGCCTGAAAGGTACCGCATATAAGGAGAAAAGCCTATAAATTCGGTATTATCAAGGTTAATTTCTTTACGGAAATCATAATAATTACCAGGCAGTTGGGCAATTATATTTTCACCGGTGCGTCGGTCATGCAAATAAGGGTAATATTCTTTTTTAGTATAATAATTAAGGTTAAGCCGCGCCCTTCCAAAAAAGTCAAACCCATCACTCCAGTTTATTTTTTTCTTGCCCTCTTCATAAAACTTTTTTCTTTTGCTGTATGTAGCATCTATATTTTTAATAAAGGAATTATAGTCATAACTATAAACATTATACATTTGGTTCCTGTCCTCTTCATTTTTAAGGTACAGCTCCATCATAAAATTATTTTTTTCATTACCCCGTCCGCTAAACACTACCGATTCATCAAAATTTGCGGTGTTAACCGAAAGCATTATACTGTCGTTACGGTCAAAATAAACAAACTGATAGTCTGTACCGTGTTTAAAGTTATACATACCCGGCGCAAGGGAATCATACTTAACAAAAAACCTGTTATTTTTATCCAGTTTAATAGTGTCTGCAAATTTGTTATTCTTGCTCAGTATAATATAGGGTGTACGCGGATTGGTAATTTCACCCCCGAAATATACAGTAGTATCATCATCATCACCCTGGCAGGAAGCCAACGTGAAAATAATACAAATAATAAGCAGTGATTTATAATTTCGGAACATCAGGTGATTTTAATTGTCCAAATAATTGTACTACACGCAAAAGTATTTTAATATACGATTAATTTAGTTAAAATACAGTTAAAATAAGGCTTTATAAAGCATTGGTTAAAGTGTGGGTAAGACCATATAATTTTGTACTTTTGCCAAAATTTAATTAAATGCTATCAGTTTCAAATCTATCGGTTCAGTTTGGTAAAAGAATTTTGTTTGACGAGGTAAACACCTCTTTTACACAAGGTAACTGTTATGGTATAATAGGTGCTAACGGGGCAGGTAAATCAACCTTTTTAAAAATACTTGCCGGCGATATAGACCCTACATCAGGCCACGTTCATTTAGAGCCTGGCAAACGCATGTCTGTTCTTAACCAAAATCACAACATGTTTGATGAAAATACGGTTATAGAAACCGTAATGATGGGGAATAAGACACTTTTTGCCGTAAAAAAAGAAATGGATGATATTTACCTGAAACCTGATTTTTCGGACAAAGATTCTGAAAGGGTAGGGGAGTTACAGGTTATTTTTGAAGAAATGAACGGTTGGAATGCCGATGCCGATGCTGCAGCGCTTTTATCAAGCCTTGGTATTGAAGAGGAGCACCACTATACCCTTATGGGTGATATGGACAGCAAGCTGAAGGTACGGGTGCTTTTGGCACAGGCGCTTTTTGGCAACCCTGATGTACTAATAATGGATGAGCCTACCAACGACCTGGATTTTGAAACAATTGGCTGGCTGGAAAACTTTTTATCCGGTTATGACAATACTGTAATTGTAGTATCGCATGACCGACATTTTCTGGATGCGGTATGTACCCATATATCAGATATTGATTTTGGTAAAATGAACCAGTATTCCGGTAATTATACATTTTGGTATGAGTCTAGCCAGTTAGCGGCAAGGCAACGTGCCCAACAGAATAAAAAAGCGGAAGAAAAGAAAAAAGAACTACAGGAGTTTATTATGCGTTTTAGCGCTAACGTGGCAAAATCCAAACAAGCTACAAGCCGTAAAAAAATGCTTGAGAAACTTAAGATTGACGATATTAAACCATCAAGCAGGAGATATCCTGCCATTATATTTGACCAGGAGCGTGAAGCGGGAGACCAGATACTTAATATTACAGGCCTTACAGCATCAGTAGATGGTGAATTGCTATTTAAGGATATTGACTTTAATATGGCAAAAGGCGATAAAGTGGTAGTAGTATCTAAAGATTCACGTGCTACTTCTGCTTTTTATGAAATTTTAAATGACAAAATGAAAGCCGATGCCGGTAGTTTTGAATGGGGTGTTACTACGTTACAGAGTTACCTTCCGTCTGACAACCATGAGTATTTTGAGAATGACCTTACGCTGGTTGACTGGCTGCGCCAATGGGCTAAAACAGAAGAGGAGCGTGATGAAGTTTACATACGCGGATTTTTGGGTAAAATGCTTTTTAGCGGTGAAGAGGCCCTTAAAACAGGCAGGGTACTTTCAGGAGGTGAAAAAGTACGCTGTATGTTATCGCGGATGATGATGATGCGCGCTAATGTGCTGATGCTTGATGAGCCTACCAACCACCTTGACCTTGAGAGTATAACAGCATTTAATAATTCGCTTAAAAACTTTAAAGGTTCGGTGCTATTTACCACGCATGACCATGAGTTTGCACATACTGTAGCAAACAGGGTACTGGAAATTACCCCTAATGGCGCTATAGACCGTTACCTTACTTTTGATGATTATTTTGATGACGAAAAAATAAAAGAACTGAGAAAGAAAATGTATTCATAAAACATAGAGGTGTCTCAAAAGTATTGTAATTCTTAACGTTAGAAAATACTTCGTACGGAATTACAATACTTTTGAGACACAGCTTTTTTTATTTCCTGAACTTGCTTATAAGCCATATAATAAGTGCTATTACAGCAATTACTATAAATATGCCCACGCCAATACCTGCCTGAAAAATATCTCCTACCAGTTCACAACCGGTAAGCAGCGGTAATAACATAGCAAACAGCCCGAGTATTATAATACGATTTTTCATAATAGTATGTCTTTAGGTTATTGTACATATAAAGATACAGGGCTTGAAATATAATTTAGTTAAAAGAAATGTAATTAAGTTATATTTATGTAAATAGTTTTATACTACATAATAAGCCGTACGCCACCCAGTTCAGAAACTTTATATGAAAATTTATCTCCAGGAGAACCTATAAACATAAAATTTTTAGGAATAGCCCATTTGTTAGAAAGCTTATCTATAAGTTCGGGGCCAAAAGTACCATCAATTTCAATAAACTCAATATGTATTTCAGGATAAGCCCTATCCAGAACTTCCAGGTCAATTTTAAGTGCTTCGTTATTATCGCCAGGACTTTTTACATTTACTATTTTAAGCTTTTTTGTGGTTTCATTGTCCTGAACGTACTGCATTACTTTATTAAGTATGGCTACATTATCTCCTTTGGTAAAAAACACAAATTCCTGAGAATGTATTTTTCTATGCATTTTTTGCAGATACCTGTTGCTCACAATGGCAAATTTACGAACTGGTTTATAAAAATATCCAATTGAATTTAATGCTAACTGTATTATAAAAGAACGGTTTAGCATAATTATTATAAACAATAGGGCAGGTATTAAGTATTTTATAAAAGTTATAAAAGCATCTCTGTTTAAAATTATATTACCAAAAAAGGCGAGGGCTACAAACAATATAGCAACAATAACAGAGGGTATAGGTGCACGCTCTGGGCGGGGCAGCCTTTTGCGTTTTATTTTAAGTAATATATTACCAATGCCAAACAGACACATCACCGCTAAAAAAGAAAAGGTATATACCCCTGCAAGTGATTCCAGATGGCCTTTTGTAACAAGAAGCACCGAAACACATAGCAATAAAAAGCTTATAATAATGCGGTAATTGCTTCCACGTTTGTTTTCTTTTAAAAAGTAATTGGGCAAAACCCTATCCAGTGTCATTCGTTTTAAAAGCCCACTCACACCTACAAAAGAGGTTAATACCGCACCGCATAATACCAGTACTGCATCTATAGAAATAAGCCATGACAGCCAGGCACCACCAGTTGTAGCCCCTAAAAATGACAATAAAGACTCTTTATGTGCGTCAAGCTGTACAACAGGTATAATAGCAATAAGCAAAATAGCTATAACAGGATTAAAAAAACTCACTATAGCCCACATGTTACGTAGTGTTTTGGGGAAAACCCCATTTTTTTGTTCTTCAACAAAGTTGGCAGAACTTTCAAAGCCAGATATTCCGAGCATGGCTGCCGAAAAGCCTAAAAACAATACGTAAATCATACCCCGTGGATTTATGGGCAATGACCAGTTTAACCTGAAAATATCAAAACCATTTACTGAGACAAAGTATACAGAGGCTATAACCAAAAGAAATAACGAAATAAGGTGTACTATAAAAATAAAAACGGCCACGGCAGCCGATTCTCCAATACCTATAATAGAAAGTAATGTAAAAGCTCCCAGTACTACAATGGTGGCTATACGTATGTCTAACCCTGGTATAATATTTTCCAGATAGTGCATTGCCTCGGTAGCAGAAAGTACTGCTGTTGCCATATAGGAAAGTACTGTGAGTATAGCGGCTATAGAAGCGATTCTTTTAGTAGAAGTGTTAAGTAGCACATTGTAGGCACCCCCATTAAGAGGCAAGGCCCCTACAACTTCGCCATAAATTTTCCTGAATAAAAAAAGTACAAAAGCTACTATTAGTAATGATATCCATGCATATTGCCCTGCATAGCCTATGGTAAGCGCCGATACATACAGGCAAGATGAACTGATATCGTTTCCGCAAATGGCCGTAGCCTGTAATTCATTAAGTTTATGAACAATTTTATCTTTCATTTCAGGTGTTTTGATAAAAAAATATTTTGTATTTAAAATTACAATAATACTTTACAGTACTTGTAAACTTTAGCAAATAATTTATTTTTTTAAAAGCTATTCAACAATATCCTTATGCCTACTATTACAAGGCAGGCTGCCAACGCCCTGAGTATAAACTGGCTTTTAACTTTATGCGAAAAATAAGCGCCGAGTTGTGCACCGGGTACCACGCCAATTATAAGAAATAATATCATGTACTGGGTTTCGGTATCAGAGTAAGTACCGCTTGCAACATGGGTTAATACACTTACAGTAGCCATAATGGCAAGTATAAAGTGCGATGTGGCTGTAGCAATATATACCGGAAATTTGAGCCAGTGCGCCATGGCAGGTACATGTATTATACCACCGCCTATACCTAATAAAGGGGAAATAAACCCTACAACAATACTAATAATATTTCCTACCCAGGGGTTATAGCTGTATCTGTATATAGTGCCTTTACTATCAGTTAATATATGTTGTATATGGTGCTTGGGCAGGTTTGTATTGTTTGAGTCATCTCTTTGAGCCATTCTCTTTAAAAAAAGGTAGGCAGAGAGCAGTATTAATAAAAGCCCAAAGATAAGGTTGAATGTTTTTTGCGGAATAAACTGAACGGTATACACCCCCAAAATTGAACCCGGTATGGTAAAGAGGGCAAAAATAATACCTGCTTTATAATCAATACGTCTGGATTTACCATAAGCAAATGTCCCCGAAATAGCATTAACAGCCACAACCGCTATAGAAATACCGGTAACAATTTCCGGGCTAAGCTCCGGATAAAAGATAAGAAGTAGCGGCACCAGCATAAAGCCGCCCCCGGCACCTATAAGTGTTCCGAATGTACCAATGGCAAAGCCGGATAAAATAAGTAATACGTTTGTCAAAACAAGATTCTTGTTTTGCAAAAATGATATAAAAAATAATATTAGCCTAAAATAAAAAGCAGAATTGTTTTGTAATTAACATAAAAACAAATAAAAATGTAACAATATAGAGTTAGTAGACTAATGTTGGATTTTTAAAAAACCAGTAGGTTTATATCGGTTACATCAATGGTAAACCATTCGCCAATGCTGCGGTTAGTAAGCCTGCCATGATAAAAGTAAACACCATTTTTTAAACCTGGGTTACATCTTATGGCGCTCTCTATACCTCCGTCATCTGCCATTTGCAAAAGAAAGGGACTTATAATGTTGCTGATAGAAAGTGATGCCGTTTTGCTGTAACGTGAGGGTATATTTGGTACACAATAATGCGTTACATTATGTTTTACAAAAGTTGGCTTTTCGTGGGTAGTAACATCAGAGGTTTCAAAACACCCGCCGGTATCAATAGATACATCTATTATTACTGCGCCGCGCTTCATACGCTCTACCATGGTTTCACTTACTACAACCGGGCTACGGTCTTTGCCACGCATGGCACCAATGGCAACATCACAACGCATCAGGGCTTTTAGCAGTGTTTTTTCCTGTATGGTGCTGGTAAATATACGCTGGTTAAGGTTGTTTTGCAGCCTGCGGAGTTTGTTTATAGAGTTATCAAAAACTTTTACGCTTGCGCCAAGGCCAATAGCCGTTTTAGCGGCAAATTCTGCAGCTGTGCCTGCACCTAGTATAACAACCTCTGTAGGAGATACGCCGGTAATATTACCAAAAAGCAAGCCTTTGCCCAGTTTTTGGCTTATCATAAGTTCGGCTGCTATAAGTATAGAGGCGGTGCCTGCAATTTCACTAAGCGATTTTACGGCGGGGTAAGAGCCGTCTTCGTCTTTAATATATTCAAAGGCAATGGCCGTTATTTTTTTTGCCTTTAACGACTCAAAAAATTCTTTTTTTTGGGTTTTTAACTGTAGTGCAGAAATAAGGAGGGTTTCAGGATTCATCATTTCAATCTCCTTACTGGTAGGCGGTTCAACCTTTAGTATTATAGGGCATGAAAATACCTTATGCGGGTCACTTGTTACTTCTGCACCAGCATCGCTGTATTCTTTATCACTGTAGCTGGCGCTTTTACCCGCCCCTGATTCAATTAATACCCTGTGCCCATGGGCTGTAAGGGAGTTTACCGCATCTGGTGTAAGGCATATCCTGCGCTCCTGGTATGATGTTTCTGCCGGTAAGCCAATAAAAAGCTCACTTTTATGCCTGCCTACCTCCAGTTTTTCTTCCTGTGGTATGAGCTGCTGCTTTGTAAATGGTGTTAACGACATGGCTCTGCTGGTATATTTTGATACAATTTACAAAAATTTAAAATATTACATATTAATTTACAATCAAATGCCTCATGCCATCTGGCAGGGCTTCAATCTTAATAACAGTATGGTCTAAAGGAATGAGGTTTGGCGCATTTTCAGGCCACTCTATAAGGCAGGTATCACCTGAATAAAAGTATTCGTCTATACCCATATCATACGCTTCTTCTTCATTAGTAAGCCTGTAAAGGTCAAAATGATAAATAATTTTGCCGTTGGCAGCAACATATTCATTAACAATAGAAAAAGTTGGGCTTGAAGTTAAATCGCTTACCCCAAATTGCCGGCAAAGCGCTTTTATAAAAGTAGTTTTACCTGCGCCCATGCTGCCCTCTAAAAGAATGATATTTTTTATATTATAATTTAGTACCTGTGCTGCCACATCATCTATTTCATCTAATGAAAAATGTTTCTCCATGCGGGGTATTATTTCGGATTAAATACTAAAAACGGTATAATAACCTCTTCCAGAGAAATACCTCCATGCTGGTAGGTATTGCGATAGTAGCTTACATAATGGTTATAATTGTTTACATAAGCCAGGAAATTATCATTTTTGGCAAATATATAAGAACTGCTCATATTAATGGCAGGCAGCTGTATAGATTTTGGGTCTTTTATAAAATATACATCTTTTTCTTCAAACGTAAGGCTGCGCCCGGTTTTATAACGCAGGTTAAGGCTGGTATTACGGTCGCCAATTACCTTGCTCGGGTTTTTCACGTTTATAGTACCGTGGTCTGTAGTAATAATTAAACGCATGCCCATTTGCTGTGCCTGCTGTATCATTTCCAGCAAAGGCGAATTGCGGAACCAGCTCAGGGTGAGTGAACGATATGCTTTATCATTGCTGGCAAGCTCTTTTACCACATCCATCTCTGTTTTGGCGTGGCTAAGCATGTCTACAAAATTATATACTATGGTAGTGATATCATTATCTTTTAAACCTTTAAAATTATCTACCAGTTTTTTACCATCCCTAAAATTAGTGATTTTGTAATATTCCTGTTTAAGCTCACGCATGCCAAGGCGGCGCAGCTGCTCAGTTAAAAAATCGCCTTCATACAGGTTTTTACCTCCTTCATCTACATCATTTTTCCAATATTGCGGGTACTTCTTTTCCATTTCTAATGGGGTTAACCCACTAAAAATGGCATTACGTGCATATTGGGTAGCGGTTGGCAAAATAGAGTAGTAGGGGTGCTCTTTTTCAAGTTTGTAATAATTGGCTACAACACTTTCAAAAGCTTTCCACTGGTCATAGCGCAAATTATCAATAACAACAAAAAGCAGGGGCTGTTTCTTTTTTATTTCGGGCACTACAAGTTCCCGAAACAGGGTATGTGATAGTACCGGTTTATCAGCTTTAGGTTCAAACCAGTCTTCGTAGTTTTTCTCAATAAATTTACCAAACTGCGAATTGGCTTCCAGCTTTTGCGATTCCAGTATCTCAACCAGCCCCTGCTCATTAATATTTTCAAGCTCAAGCTCCCAGAAAATAAGTTTTTTATAGAGTTCAATCCAGTCTTCCCACGAATTTACCATAGAAAGCTCCATAGATATTTTACGGAATTCTTTTTGGTAATCTAATGTGGTTTTGCTGGATACCAGTCGGCTGTTATCAAGGTTTTTTTTAAGTGAAAGAAGTATTTGGTTGGGGTTTACCGGTTTAATAAGGTAATCGGCAATTTTAGAGCCAATGGCCTCTTCCATTATATATTCTTCCTCACTTTTGGTAATCATTACTACAGGTACCGATGATTTACTCTCTTTCATTTCCGAAAGTACCTCAAGTCCGCTGATACCCGGCATGTTCTCATCAAGAAAAACAATATCAAAGTTTTCTTCGTTAAACATGTCCAGTGCATCCTGTCCATTGTTGGCGGTAGTAACTTTATAGTTCTTCTTTTCAAGAAAAAGTATGTGGGGTTTAAGCATATCTATTTCATCATCAACCCATAATATTTTTATATCATTCATGTGTAATGCGGGAATTTTCGTTCAGTGTATAACGCCTGCAAGTTAAATTTATTTAACTATTTTTATATTAATTTTTTTATAAAAATGAAATAATATATATTTTATTGAAGTCTTATTTTAAATATTTTTTTGATGGAAATAACAGAAGATAATATATTGGAAGTTAAGCAAAATATCTTTTTTCAGGCAGAAGTTTTTATAAATGATATAGGAGAATTTGCTCCTTTTGGTTTAATTTATAAAAGTGATAAAATCATACCGCTTGGATATTATACTAATGAAGAAATTATGAATGGAAGTGAAACTATTGAAAATATGAAAAAATACATGGAGGATTCTTTGAAAAAGGCGGAGATAAAAATAGCAGCATTAGCTTATGATATTTATATGGAATTGCATTCAACTTCAAATAAAAAAACAAGTGCTTTATGTTTAGAACTCTCTACAGGAAAGGGATGGGAAACTAATTATTATGTTTATAAAATTATTAGAGGAAAATGTGAATGGGGTGTATAAAAAAGGCCTGCAAAAAAAACTTTGCAGACCTCTTCTTCAATAACCTAAGTAACAAAAAATAACGTTATTATTGTCCTCGCGGTTTTTTTGAAGCTGTTTTAAAAAATTATATTTTACTCTTACGTTTTTGTTTATTTGGCTTTGATAGTAAACACATATCACTATTTCAAAAAATTCCTTCATAAAATTACTGAATAGGCTCTATAAAACCTGATTTATGCTATATGATTAACCAATGTTTAACGCATACTATTAATAAGCGTTAAAAGCCTTACAGCAACCGTTAAAATATGCCTTTGCGGTTTGGTGTAGCCTTAGTATCTTTGATAAAAATATAGCCATCCTTACATGGGACAAATAAATAAGCTGAAAATATTAAACGACCCTATATACGGGTTTATCTCCATTACAAACCCTTTATTGTACGATCTTATACAACACCCTTATTTTCAGCGACTGCGCCGTATTTCGCAAATGGGGCTTTCTTACCTTGTTTACCCGGGGGCGCACCATACCCGTTTTCATCATGCGTTGGGCTGCATGCATATTATGCAGCGCACTATTGGTGTTTTACGCTTTAAAGGCACCGAAATTAGCGAAGAAGAAGAAAATGCCCTTTGCATTGCCATACTGCTGCATGATATTGGCCATGGGCCGTTTAGCCATGCCATGGAGCACAGTATTGTAGAGGGTATTAGCCATGAAAGCATATCGCTGATGTTTATGGAAAAGCTTAATACAGAATTTAACGGAAAGCTGGACCTTGCCCTGAAAATATTTAAAGGCGAATATCCCCGTAAATTTATGCTGCAGCTTATATCGAGCCAGTTGGATATGGACCGTATGGACTACCTGAAACGCGATAGCTTTTACAGCGGCGTGGCCGAGGGTAACATTAATAGTGAACGTCTATTACAAATGTTTACCGTAAAAGACGACTTATTAATGATAGAAGAGAAAGGCATCTATTCGGTTGAAAAATTTCTGGTAGCCCGCAGGCTTATGTACTGGCAAACCTACCTGCACAAAACCAGCGTGGCGGCAGAGCTTATGCTAACCCGTGTATTAAAACGTGCTAAAGAGCTGTTGGCGCTTAACCGAGAGGTAACAGCCAGTAAACCGCTTTATTTTTTTCTGAATAACAAAATTGGCCCCGAAGAATTTACTTCGGATATTTTAGTTACATTTTCGCAGCTTGATGATTTTGATATTATAAGCGCTATTAAAGAATGGCAGTTTCACGATGATTTTGTTTTAAGCGAACTCAGCAAAAGCATAATAAACCGTGATTTACCAAAAATAACGCTCCAGTCTAAAAAAATTGATAAACCTACCTTACTAACCATAAGGCAAGAGGTGGCAGCTTTGTATAACATAAGCGAAAAAGAAGCACGCTATTTTGTTTTTAAGGGCGAGTTAAAAAACCAGGCCTATAATAAAGCGGAAGAACCCATACATATTTTGAAAAAAGACGGTACTATAGAGGATGTAGCCGAAGCATCAGACCAATTGAGTATTAAAGCTTTGTCTAAACCTGTAACCAAGTATTACCTGTGTTATCCAAAAGTACTTTTGGAAAAAGCAGCTTTTTAATTTTATTTTATATTTTTGTCAGAATGAAATTTACAGCAGAACAGATAGCAGGTATACTTGAAGGAGAGATAGTGGGCAATCCACAGGCTGAAGTATATAAATTAGCGAAGATAGAAGAAGGGGCAGAGGGGGCTATTACCTTTTTGGCTAACCCTAAATATGCATCTTATATATATACAACACGGGCATCTATTACTATAGTTAATAAAACGTTTGAGCCTGAAAACGAAATTTTTACTACTCTTATTAAGGTAGAAGATGCCTATAAAGCTTTCTCTAAACTGCTGGAATATTACAACCAGGTAAAACTAATGAAGTCTGGTATTGAACAGCCTTCTGTAGTCTCTGAAAATGTTACCTATGGTGATGACCTTTACCTGGGCAGCTTTTGCTATATTGGTAAAAATGTTACTATTGGCAATAATGTAAAAATTTATCCCAACAGTTTTGTGGGCGATAATGTGGTTATTGGAGACAATACCATACTTTTTGCCGGGGTACGCATATACTCTGAAACAGAAATAGGAAAAAATTGTGTTATACACTCCGGTACTGTAATTGGATCAGACGGATTTGGCTTTGCCCCCAATGAAGAAGGCGTTTACAGCAAAGTACCGCAAATAGGCAACGTTATTATAGAAGATAATGTTGATATAGGAGCCTGTACCACTATAGACAGGGCTACTTTAGGAAGCACTATAATTAAAAAAGGCGTAAAACTGGATAACCAGATACAAATTGCGCATAATGTGGTAATAGGAGAAAATACCGTTATAGCCTCTCAAACCGGTATTGCTGGTTCTACCAAAATTGGTAAAAACTGTATTATTGGCGGCCAGGTTGGTATTGTAGGCCATATTACTATTGGTAACAATGTGCGTATACAGGCCCAGAGCGGTGTATCTAAAAACCTAAGTGATGGTGAAGCAATACAGGGTTCGCCTGCTTTACCCTATACAGATTTTAATAAAGCATATGTCCATTTCAGGAATTTGCCTAAAATAGTATCTGATGTAAACGAACTCAAAAAAACAGCCAAAGAAACAAACAAAAACAGTATATAAATGGTTAAACAGACCACGATTAAAGATTCAATTTCTTTGAAAGGCGTTGGCCTGCATACGGGAAAAGAAGTAACAATGACTTTTAAACCCGCGCCTGTTAATAACGGGTATACTTTTGTAAGGGTTGACCTGGAAGGGCAACCTGTAATAGAGGCAGATGCTAATTATGTGGTAAATACCCAAAGGGGTACTAACCTTGAAAAAAAAGGGGTTAAAATACAAACATCAGAGCACGTTTTAGCGGCATTTGTGGGGTGTGGGGTAGATAATGTTATTATTGAGCTTGATGCACCCGAACCGCCTATAATGGACGGCTCTTCTAAATTTTTTGTAGAAGCCATTGAAAAGGCCGGGATTGAAGAGCAGGATGCCGAACGAAAAGAGTATGTTGTAAAAGAGGTAATTTCTTTTACTGACGAAACTACCGGCAGCGAAATTATTGTTATGCCTGCCGATGATTACCAGGTAACTGCCATGGTTGATTTTGGTACCAAAGTTTTGGGCACACAAAATGCAACACTTAAAAATATTAACGATTTTAAAGCTGAGATTTCTGATTCAAGAACCTTTAGTTTTTTGCATGAACTCGAAACATTGTTGCAAAACGGGCTTATAAAAGGCGGAGACCTGAATAATGCTATTGTTTATGTAGATAAAGAAATATCTACAGATACAATGGAGAGCCTGAAAAAGGCTTTTGGAAAAGAAAGTATTTCGGTAAAACCAAATGGTATTTTAGATAATCTTACACTGCATTACCCTAATGAGGCTGCACGCCATAAACTGCTTGATGTTATTGGCGACCTTGCCCTTGTAGGGGTAAGGATAAGGGGTAAAGTAATTGCCAATAAACCAGGGCATTTTGTAAATACACAATTTGCCAAAAAACTATCTAAAATAATAAAAATAGAACAACGTAACCAAGTACCTGTTTACGATCTTAATAAGGAGCCCCTTATGGATGTAAACAAAATAATGGCTATGTTGCCGCACAGACCCCCGTTTTTGCTGGTTGATAAAATTCTTGAAATGAGCGATACCCATGTGGTAGGGCTTAAGAATGTAACCATGAACGAGGGCTTTTTTGTAGGGCATTTCCCGGGGGCGCCAGTAATGCCAGGTGTTCTTATTGTAGAAGCTATGGCACAAACAGGTGGTATACTTATATTGAGTACTGTGCCAGACCCGGAAAATTACCTTACCTACTTTATGAAGATTGACAATGTAAAATTTAAACAAAAAGTATTGCCGGGCGATACGCTTGTATTTAAATGCGACCTGCTTTCTCCAATTCGCAGGGGGATATGCCACATGCAGGCTAACGCCTATGCCAATGGAAAATTAGTTGCCGAAGCAGAGCTTATGGCACAAATCACAAAATCAGCTAACAGCTAAACAGAAAGTATGAATCAACCTTTAGCATATGTACATCCGGGTGCCAAAATAGCCAAAAATGTGGTTATTGAGCCTTTTACTACCATACATAATAATGTGGAAATAGGAGAAGGCACATGGATAGGCTCTAACGTAACTATAATGGAAGGTGCCAGGATTGGCAAAAACTGTAATATATTTCCCGGTGCTGTTATTTCAGCGCCACCACAGGACCTTAAATACCAGGGAGAAGAAACTACTGCCGAAATTGGCGATAACACTACCATAAGAGAGTGTGTTACCATAAACCGTGGTACAGTAGACCGTATGAAAACCAAAATAGGCAAAAATTGCCTTATTATGGCGTATTCTCATATTGCGCATGACTGTATTGTGGGCGATTTTTGCATTTTTTCTAACAACTCTAACTTAGCAGGGCATATTACTGTAGGAGATTATGTGGTGCTTGCCGGGCTTACTGCCATACACCAATTTTGCTCTATAGGCAACCATGCTTTTGTTACGGGCGGGTCTTTAGTACGTAAAGATGTACCTCCTTTTGTAAAAGCAGCGCGTGAGCCACTCTCTTATGTGGGCATAAATTCGGTAGGGCTAAGAAGGCGTGGCTTTACGCCCGAAAAAATCAGGGAAATACAGGATATATACCGCATACTCTACCAAAAAAATTACAACAATTCTCAGGCTATAGAAATTGTAGAGGCCGAGATGGAGGCAACCCCGGAGCGTGATGAAATCATCATGTTTACAAGAAATTCTTCAAGGGGTATTATGAAGGGGTATTCAGGAAATTATTAATAAATTTGATTTTTAAACAAACATAAAATGGCAAGTACATCAGATATAAGAAACGGTTTATGCATTAAGTTTAACCACGATATCTATAAAATTATTGAATTTTTACACGTAAAACCCGGTAAAGGACCGGCGTTTGTGCGCACAAAACTTAAAAGCCTTACCACAGGTAAAGTATTAGACAATACTTTTTCTGCCGGCCATAAAATTGAAGACGTAAGGGTAGAAACGCATAAATACCAGTATTTATATGCAGAAGGAGATATGTTTAACTTTATGCATGCCGAAACATTTGAGCAGATAGCACTTAACAAAAATATACTTGATGCCCCGGATTTACTAAAAGAGGGTGAAAATGTAATGGTAATTATCAACGCCGAGACAGAAGCGCCATTATCTGTAGATATGCCGCCTTCTGTAATACTTGAAGTAACATATGCCGAACCCGGAGTAAAAGGTAATACTGCAACCAATGCTACAAAACCTGCTACTGTAGAAACAGGTGCAAGTGTTAATGTACCCCTCTTTATTAATGAAGGTGATAAAATTAAAATTGACACTGCAACAGGCTCTTACCAGGAACGGGTTAAAGAATAACTTTAAATATATAAGGGTTTGCATTTTAGTAAACCCTGTTTTTTTACCAGCCATTTAAATTTTTACTGCAATGAAATTTCCAAGTATATACCCTTTAAAGGAAATTGCAAATATTATAGGTTGTGAGTACGTTGGCGAAGATGCATTTCCGGTGCACGGCATGAACGAAATTCATGTTGTTGAACCGGGTGATATTGTATTTGTAGACCACCCTAAATATTATGAAAAGGCACTGCAATCTGCAGCTACTGTTATTTTAATTAATAAAAAAGTAGATTGCCCGCAGGGCAAGGCACTTTTAATATCTGATGACCCTTTTAGGGACTTTAACAAACTCACTAATTATTTCAATCCGTTCAGGCCATCAGCAACAGCAATTTCTGTTTCTGCAAAAATAGGTGAAGGTACCGTAATACAACCTAACACTTTTATTGGCAACAACGTCACTATTGGTAAAAACTGCGTTATACACCCTAATGTTGCTGTATATGACAATACTGTGATTGGTGATAATGTAGTAATACATGCCGGTACGGTAATAGGGGCAGATGCCTTTTATTATAAAAAACGCCCTGAAGGTTTTGACCCTTTAATTTCGGGCGGACGGGTAGTAATAGAAAATAATGTGGGCATTGGCGCGTTATGTACTATTGATAAAGGAGTAACAGGCGATACCACTATTAAAGAAGGTACTAAATTAGATAACCAGGTACATATAGGCCATGATACTGTTATTGGCAGAAGATGTCTTATTGCTTCGCAAACAGGTATTGCAGGTTGTGTGATTGTTGAGGATGAAGTAACTATGTGGGGACAGGTAGGGGTAACCAGCGCTATAACCATTGGCACTAAAGCAATTATACATGCACAGTCTGGCATTTCTAAATCATTAGAAGGTGGTAAGGTATACTTTGGATCGCCGGCAGAAGAATCGAGGGAAAAATTGAAACAGCTTGCCAATGTGAAAAAGATACCCGAAATTCTCAGCATGCTGAAAAAATAAGTTTGTTTTGTATTATTATGAGCGTTAAAGAAATTATTGAAGGGTACTATAGAGAGCTAATGACCACAAATGATGTGGAACAGTACTATCATAGAAATATGCTGGTAGACTGGCATGGCTCACGCGGTTTTTTGCAAATGAATGCCGAAGACCTTATAATGATGATTAAACAAGTAGATAAGTATTTTATATCTTCGCGTATAGAGATTACACATTTGATTGTTAGTGGTAATGAAGCATCAGTACGTTATAACCATTATGGAGTAACCAAAGACAGCTCTTTTGAAGAAAAACTAATTTCAACATCAATAGGTATATGGCAATTAAAAGATAACAAACTATACCGCGGGTATGTTATGGGGCACTCTGATTAATGGCTTATGATACCATATTCTGAAACAGACAGTATAAAGAAACAGGAGCTTGTTATAAAGTTAACCTGTTTTTTTTGGCTTATCGCCAAAGTAATGACCTACGGATCATGGCTTGCCTACAGGGAAATACCTACCATTGGTTTTTTAAAGGTTTCAGATAGTGTACCTGCAAACATTCACCTGTTTTTATTTTTATTATCATCGGCTCTGTTGGGCGCAGCCATACTAAAGCCTTCAAAAATAATACTACTGGCATTCCTTATCTTAGAAACAATGTCAGTTTCATTAGATGCGCTCAGGCTGCAGCCTTGGGAATATTTATACCTGTTTATCGTGTTTTTCTATTTGATTTTAAAATCACGCCCAAAGGCTTTTTATATTGTTTTATTATTTCTGGCTGCATCAACCTATTTTTTTAGTGGCTTACATAAATTTAGCGGTGCTTTTCTTTATAATATCTGGGATAATCTTTTATTAAGGAGGGCTTTTGGTTATAGTGTAAAAGATATACCAATACTGGTCCATTACTCCGGCCTCTTATTAAGCATGGGGGAACTGCTTGGTGGCATACTGCTACTTTTTTTAAAAAATAAAAGGCCTGCCATTATAGCGCTCATGGCCATGCATATAGTTATATTAATTGTATTGGGTATACTGCTAAAAGCAGAAAATTATAGTATACTGCCGTGGAATTTATTAATGATGTATATTTTAATTTATATAGATAAACAATCACATACAATTAGTAATAAAAACTTGTTCGCCTTACCTATACCTTCCTCTATTATTATATTGTTGTTCTGGGTTATACTACCTGTAAGTAATTATTTTGGGTTCTGGGCTTCGTCTCTCTCATCAGGTATGTATACAGGGAAAACTGCAAAAATTTATATTTGTTTAAAAGATACAGATAAGACAGAAGGATTAAGGAAATATTATTTTGAAAAAGAACATAAACGTATATGTACTGACGGAAAAATTATGGGGCTATCATCAATCCTTCTCCGGCAGTTTTCACAACCGCCTTTTCCTGCTTTATGGTATTATGAGCGAATGTACCACAGGCTAAAGGATAAATATCCTGAAAACAACATCCGTATGTACTATACATTTTATCCGTATCGGGAAATTACAGAAATCAGGTAATTTCTTGCAAATTTGGTGTATAAAAGCTAAAAAAAGCTTTAGTGGTATTAGTTAAAAAACTATTTTTGTAAGCGCAAATAAGAAATTAATAAAAAATATATCATGAGTGTTTTAGTTAATAAGGATTCCAAGATAATTGTACAGGGTTTTACAGGTAGCGAAGGTACTTTTCATGCCACCCAAATGATTGAATACGGTACAAACGTTGTTGGCGGTGTTACACCGGGCAAAGGTGGTACAACGCACTTAGACAAGCCTGTTTTTAATACTGTTAAAGATGCGGTAGAAATTGCCGGAGCCGATACTTCTATCATTTTTGTTCCGCCTGCTTTTGCTGCTGATGCAATTATGGAAGCCGCCGAAGCGGGGATTAAGGTTATTATTGCAATTACCGAAGGTATACCTGTTGCGGATATGATTAAAGCTTATGATTACATAAAAGGGAAAGCATGCCGCCTTATAGGCCCTAACTGCCCTGGTGTTATTACGCCTGAAGAGGCTAAAGTAGGTATTATGCCGGGCTTTGTTTTCAAAAAAGGAAAAGTAGGTATTGTTTCTAAATCTGGAACTTTAACATACGAAGCTGCTGACCAGGTTGTTAAACAAGGATTAGGTATTACTACAGCTATTGGTATTGGTGGTGACCCAATTATTGGCACAACTACTAAAGAAGCCGTTGAATTACTAATGAATGACCCTGAAACTGAAGCTATTATTATGATAGGGGAGATAGGCGGGCAACTTGAAGCTGATGCTGCACGCTGGGTTAAACAAGACGGTAACCGCAAGCCTGTTATTGGTTTTATTGCGGGTGAAACTGCCCCTAAAGGCCGTACTATGGGCCATGCCGGTGCTATTGTTGGCGGTGCCGATGATACCGCAGAAGCTAAAAAACGCATCATGAGGGAAAACGGCATACATGTGGTTGATTCTCCTGCTGAGATTGGTAAAAAAGTAAAGGAAGTGTTGGGTTAATTCACACTACTTATATATAAGTTAAAGCTGCCTTTTTCAGGCAGCTTTTTTTATTCCAGTTTGTTAAGTACTTCTTTGATATCTATGGCATTATCAAAAAAATCAGCCCAAAGGTCGCCTTTTTTCTTAACGCGTTCTGGTAGGGTTTTAATGGTGTAGTTTTTAATGTCAAACTTTTTTTCGTTTAATTCATCCCATTCAAGTGGGGTACTGGCAGTAGCGCCATCGCGAGGGCGAAGAGAGTAGGCGCAGGCCATAGTTTTGCCTTTACCGTTTTGTAAATAATCCAGATACACTTTCCCTACCCGTTTAGAAGGGCTACGTTCCAGGCTGGTAATATCAGGTAATGCTGCATGTACATGTTGGCTTATTATGTGCGAAAAATCACGGCTCTGATCATACGTATATTTAGGTACAATTGGAATAAATACATGTAGGCCCTTGCCTCCGGAAGTTTTTAGGTAACCTTTAATTCCCAAACTGTCAAGTACTTCTTTTACTTTATTTGCAGTAGCAATTAAATCTTTTAATGATGCCTTGTTAGGGTCAAGGTCAAAAATAATATAATCAGGATTGTTGATGCTGCCTATGCGGCTGCTCCAAGGATTGATTTCAATACACCCTAAATTAGCCATATAAATCAGCGTTTCTTTATCGTCACATACCAGATATTCAATGCTTTCCCCTTTAGAACTTGACTTAATTTTTTTGGTGCGAACCCAGTCCGGCACCATGCCTTCAACATTTTTCTGGAAGAAACCATCGCTTTTTATACCATCAGGATTGCGACGCATAGATTCCGGCCTGTCTTTTAGAAACGGAAGTATATATTTCGCCATTTCATCATAATAAGCTATCACATCACCCTTATTTATTCCACTTTTCGGCCAAAAAATCTTATCCGGATGTGAAACAGTTACTTTTTCAGTATCCCAGCCTTTGCCAGTATTTTCTGGGTTTTTTGGTTTTTGGTTAAAATTTTCTTCCACTTTTTCAGGTTGCATATCTTTCACCGATTTTAAGGCATTTTCATCAGGCGTTTCCCGCATAACATCTTTCGGGTTTTTATCATTTCGTAATGCTATAAAAACCGGATGCCGCATACTGCCAGAATCGGTCCATTCACTATATTTAATCTGGGCAACTAATTTAGGTGTAACCCAATGCACACCCCGCTCTTTGGGAGCACTATCAAAAGGGCTGGTTTTACGTTCTATATTTTTGAGCTTGCCATGAAGGTCAGTAAGCGATTCTTCATTAAAGCCGGTGCCTACCTTACCGGAGTAAATAAATTTGCCCTTATGATAATATCCAAGCAGGAGGGAACCGAAACCAGTACGAGAGCCTTTAGGATCTGTAAAGCCGCCAATTACCATTTCCTGTTCTTTTACAACCTTAATTTTAAGCCAGTCTTTACTACGCTTATTTTGGTGATATTTACTATGTATCTTTTTGGCAATAAGCCCTTCACCACCTCTTTTCTCAACTTCTTTAAGCGCTTTGGCTCCTGTGCCAATACTATGTGATGAATATACTATCTCATTACTATTGGGCAGGAGGGCTTCTAATATTTTTTTTCGCTTAATAAGGTTAAGAGGGGTAAGGTCAAAACCATTAAAGTAAAGAATATCAAATACATAAATTTTAAGATGGCCCCTCTCAGGATTATCGGCATAATACTGTAACCATTGAAAATGGCTCACGCCTTTATCATCTTCCACCACAATTTCGCCATCAAGCACTACGTCATCTTTTATAGCTTTAAAAGCATCAACAAGAGATGTATACCTGCTGTTAAATGAAATACCGTTACGCGAAACAAGGTTTACCTCCCCGTTATGCACCTGTATAATAGACCGGTAACCATCATATTTTGTTTCATAAAGCCAATCCTCATCATCAAAAATTTCATCAGTTAATGTAGCCAGTTGTGGCAACAAGCCTGAAGGAAATTTTTTAAGTGGCTTTGCCCCGGCAACATCATCCGGGGTAAAGGCTGGCTGTTCTTTAGTTGGTATATCTTTCAGAATATCATCAGTGTCTGTGACTATCTTTTTTCTGTTCTTCTTTTCTGCTTTATTACTTTGCCATATATCAGAATTTTTATCCTCTGCAATTTCATCCATAGTGCGCCCGGTGAGTACAGATGTTTGCTTAAAATCCTTTTTATCAGCAAATTCATCCTTCCCTTTCATTAGCAGCCATTCTTTATCCTTGCCGTTCATGTGTACCAAATGGTATGATCCTTTTAGTTTATCACCATTAAGCACCACTTTAAGGTTACCGCCTTTATACATTTTGCGCAGTACTTTTTCGCTCTCTTTAACATCTTCAATACCTTCCGCTAAATAAGTACCTGTATCCCAAACCATAACAGTACCTCCACCATATTGCCCTTTCGGTATGGTGCCTTCAAAATCAATATAATCCATCGGGTGGTCTTCTACGTGCATGGCCAGCCTTTTGACTGATGTATCTGCACTGGGGCCTTTTGGCACCGCCCAGCTTACCAGCACACCATCAATTTCCAGCCTAAAATCATAGTGCAGGTGGGAGGCAGCGTGTTTTTGTACCACAAACTGCAGTTGGTGGCTGCCCTTTTTTACTTTTCCTTTAGGCTCTTTGGTTTTATCAAAATCACGTTTTTTATTGTACTCGGCAAGTCTCATAACTATGATGTTTTAACAGCCGCAAGGCTGGCTTTAAGCTGCTCCAGCAGGTCATCATTTTTTGCAGAAGCAGTACGCTTTCTTTTAGGTGCAGCTATTTTTTCTCCGGGCTTGGCAGCCGCTTTTTTCTTAATAAGTTTTACAAGGTCTTCTTTATAAGTGTCTTTATATTTTGAGGGGTCAAAAGAGTCGGTAAGCTGGTCAATTATACTAATGGCCATATCCAGCTCTTTTTTAGAAATCTTAATATCTTTTGGTATGAGTCCGGCTTCATGAGGGTCGCGCAATTCATCTTCAAAACGTATCTGAATCAATAAAATAACATCTTCTTCAACTTTTAAAATGCCCAAATGCTGGGTAGTCCGCATTATAAATTTACATAAGCCAACCTTGCCAGACTTATTAAGGGCTTCCCTTAGCAGCGCATATACTTTTTTGGCTTCTTTGGCAGGCTCAACTATATAAGGTTTTTCAAGATATTTGGTGGGAATTTCTTCTTCCTTAATAAACTCAAAAATATCTATGGTTTGTGTTTTTTCGGGAGTTAATTTCTCAAAATCACTCTTATCTATTACAATATAGTCGCCGTTTTCTTTGCGGTACCCTTTAGCAATATCTTCCCACGGCACCTCTTTGCCGTCTTTTTTACAAACCCTTACATACTGTATAGCGCATTGGTCTTTTTTCCTGATCATATCCAGGTCTATCCTGTGGCTGTTAGTGCCGCTGTATAACCTGATGGGGATATTAACCAACCCAAAACTTATACTGCCTTTCCATATTGCTTTCATAACTATAGTTTTACCCTTAAAATTAATACGGGTAAATTTAAATAGCTAAGTATTTAATACTATGTTAGCAATTGGGTATAAAAAATGGGGTTTTTAAACAAAAACCCCATCTTCTAAATATACTGCCGTTAATTACTTCTTGTCATCTTCTTCTGCACCGGCAGCATCAAAATTTATAGCGTTATAAGCGGCATCTGTCAATGTGGTGTCAGCTTCTTTTTCTTCTTTAAGCGTTTCGTGTAGCAGTTGTGCTATATCATCATGGCCAAGTGTTTTTGCAAAGGCTATAATGGTACCATAAGTAGCAATTTCGTAATGCTCAATTTTTTGGCACGCCGCAATTATACCTGCATCACGCACCGCACCCGGCTGTGTGCTTTCCAGTATATCCTGTCCTTCTTTAATAAGGCCATCCATAGCCTCACATTTTTTACCTACGGCTTTTTTACCAATTTTCTCAAACACCTGCTCCAGCCTTGCTACCTGCTCTTCGGTAGTAGCTAAGTGGTCATTAAGTCCTTTAACAAGAATAGGGGTAGTGGCATTTTTAGCCATTTTTGGCAACGCTTTTACCAGGGCTTTTTCTGCCCAGTAAATATCTTTAAGGCAATCTATAAATAATTCTTTCAGTCCTTCAGCCGCATCAGATTTTGGCTTTACTTTTGATGCATCAGGTTTAGACTGTGTTTTTGCTTTGCTGGTTTTTGTTTCGGGGCTTTTTGTTGCTGTTTTCATAATGTATTATTTTTTGATTAATAGCTCATTTTTGGTTTTGGCTACACTCAAAGTTACCGTATGGGCAAGGCAAACAGTACTAACAAAATCATAAAACAAAATATGGTAACAATAGTTTAACTATCAGTGTAATACAAAACCTATATTACAGTATAAATTTTTATTTTATTTATGAAAAAAGCATTTATGCCTGTGGCCGACAGCCAGTGCACTATACTTATTTTGGGTACAATGCCCGGAGAAAAATCATTAACCTTGCAGGAATATTATGGAAACAGGGGCAACCAGTTCTGGAAAATAATGTTTACTATATTTAATACACCTCTGCATTATGATTATGAGGCTAAAAAGCAATTGCTGCTTAACCACCATATAGCGCTTTGGGATGTACTTTCGCACTGTGAACGGGAGGGAAGCCTGGACAGCAAAATTAAAAACGAGGTACCTAATAATTTTAAGGCATTTTATGCCAGCCACCCGCATATTAAACAGGTATTTTTTTCAAGTAAAAATGCAGCAGCCTATTATGATAAGTATGTTGGGCGTAAAAAAGATATTACCTATACGGTTTTACCTTCTCCCAGTGGTGCCAATGCTACAAAAACTTTTGAGGAAAAGCTCACTATCTGGAAAGACAATATAGTTAGCGCACTACAAAATATTTAACAAAATATTGTAAGGGTTTATGTATAAACATATAAACGTTATTTTTTTTAAATACTTAAATTTGTTATAAATAGCTATAAAACCGTATTATGAAAAAAGTTCTGTTTATATTATTACTTATTGTAACCTGGAGTTTTGAGGCACAGGTAAATAATTTTGTAATGCATAAAAACAAAATGATATGGGAAAATGTTTTCCTTACCGAAGGAAGCGATATCCCTAACCTTATAATACGGCACCCCCAGTTAAGCATAACATCTGTAAACGGAAAAAAATATAATGGCACCTGTAAAGATGTAAATTATGTTTGTGAAAATACTTCTGAGTATATGAGCCAGAAGATGAGTTTTGATTTTCAGATAGAAATACAAAAAGGTAAATACCGGGTAACAATTTTCAACTTACAATTCTCTAAACAAGGGTTACCTGCTGCCAAAGCTAAGGCCGAAGATTATTTTGTAGAGAAGGGCAATTTAAAAACACAGGACAAAACCGTACGGGATATGGATTGTATGGATGCTTACTTTAATAAAATTTTTACAATGACGGCAGTTTATAAAAATAAGTTATAAATTATTTTTATAAGAATTATTATCACAAATTTTCTTAATATATAAATAATTAAAACATAAATTTTACATGCTATTGCGTATATTTGAAGTTATTAACTTGAAAAAGTACGCTCATGAAAAAAATTACTTATTATTTTAAGTTTTATGTAACCATATTCATAATATTGTTTACTACAGGTGCTGTAAAAGCACAATGCCCTGATAATATTACTGTTGACAATGATGAAGGCGAATGTGGCGCTATAATAGAGTATACTATTGAAGGCGCGGGATCTTCAGCCTCTGCCAATGGTGTGGTAAACCCCAGCGGTGCCAACTCTTTTACCGGATGGAATGTTACCAATGGCGGTAGCGGGTGGGGGGTAACCGGAGACCCTGCTTTTATTACTTCATACGCAACCTGTAGCATGAATCAAATTATTGATTTAACCACTATGGGTATAAGTGATGAATATATGGATACCCAGCCGGCTATTACGGTTTCTGACGAGTATTCCGGTAGCGGCAATAACTTTTCAGACACTTATTTTTTAACGGTAGAATTAAGGGGTGAAAGCAATAATGTAATTGCTACCTATACTACCGGTAATATTACTACCACTACAAACTGGCAAACGGCCTCACATACCTTTACAGCGTATGGCACAGGTGTTAGAAAAGTTTATATTTCTCACGGGGGAAAAGATGCTGAATTTTGGGCAGGCCAGTATGGCTCAAAAATGAAAAACGCAACACTTACTGTAAATTTACCAACCAGTACTTTTGTACAAACAGCAGGTATTGAAAGCGGGGAGATGTTTCCTATTGGTACAACCACTAACACTTTTGAAATTACCGATGAAGATAACAACGTTACAACATGTTCATTTGATGTAACAGTAGTTGATGCAGAAGCCCCTGTTGTAACGTTACAGGATATTACTGTAGTATTAGACGATACAGGTAATGCAACCATAGCTTTTGATGATATTGACAATGGCAGTTATGAAAATTGTGCTTCGCCAGTAATTGAAATGGATGTTACTGCTTTTACCTGCGAAAATTTAGGTGAAAACACAGTAACGGTGAGCATGAGCGATGGAACTACTACCACAACAGAAACTGCTATTGTAACAGTAGTTGATGATATTTCTCCGGTAATTGCCGCACAGGATGTTACCTTAAGCCTTGACGAAAACGGTGAGGCACTATTAACCCCGGAAGATGCAAATAACGGGTCTACGGATAATTGCAGTATTACGGATTATATTTTTAGCCAAGGCATTTTTGATGCAAGCGATATAGGAGAAAATACCGTTACATTTACCGTATATGATGCCGCCGGAAATAGCTCTGAAACAACTATAACCGTCACTGTGGCTGATGACATGGCGCCAACTGTTATAACACAGGATATAACCGTAGCGCTTAACCCCATAACAATAGTTACCATTTCTGCAATGGATATTGACAATAGTTCAACTGATAACACTGGTATATCTTCATATTCGGTTAGTCCTGAAGTATTTACATGCGAAGATATAGGAGTAAATACTGTAACTTTAACGATAACAGACAATTATGGAAACGTTAGCACAGGAACAGCAATTGTAACAGTTACAGACCCTGAAAATTATTGCAATCTGGCAGCCACAGATACAAATTTTGCCAAAGAACTAACAGTATATCCAAATCCATCAAATGGTTTGTTTACCATAACTGCAGGAAATAACGTGATTGACAGGATTGATACCTATGACATAAGCGGCAGGCTTGTTAAAACTATAGAGCCATCAAAAAACAACGAAGTTAGTTTAGATCTTACAGAGTTTAATTCGGGAATGTATATTTTAAGAATAGTATCTAATAACAAAGTGCAGACATATAAAATCAATAAACTATAATATACGGAGAATCCGGCTATTACTGCCGGATTTTTCGCCACCATATTTTGAAATATAATTTACATTATGTAAAATAGAATATAAAGAAATGAACCGCCCTTTTAATTGGCGGTTTTATAATTATTTAATAGAAATTGGTATTTCTAAATATTCCCAGCTTAATATAACATTATTTTTATTTACTGTATATACAAGGCGTTCGTTTAATGTAGATGATTTTTTAGTTTTTACTTTAACCCGTAACTGGTCCTTAGATTCATCATATTTATAAGCGCCCCATTGTTTTGCTTCTTTATTAAAAACTATGGTGGCAGTATTATCTTTTTCAGGTATTACAAAAAAGGCATAGTCACCGGCAGGCAGTTTTTGGCCTTCTACCATAATATCTTTGTCAGTTTTAAAGGTAGTAGCTTCATTAGCCCCCGCGCGCCAAACTTTGCTGTAAGGCACTAATTCTCCCCAAATAGTACGCCCTTTAACTGATGGGCTACTGTAGTTTATAGTTATGTTAGCACCTGCTGCTTTTCCTGTGGCAACAGCTGCAGGGCTTGCAGGTTTTTCCTGAGCCATAATGCCCGCAGAAATAAATAATGCTATAAAAAGCATGGTAATCTTTGTAGTAACTTTCATTTTATTAAGTATTTGGTTAAACAATAATATTTTCAAATGTAATGAAAGTTTCATTTACAAACTTTATTAAAATATAAAGGAAATAAATTATTAAATTCTTGTTTGTTTAGCGGGCAAAATAATATGGAAAGTTGTACCTAAGCCTGGCCTTGAATCTGTGAATATCTGACCCTTATGATTAGAAACAATTCTTCGGCATATAGAAAGCCCTATACCAGATCCGCTATATTCTGTTCGCGAATGCAACCTTTTAAAAACATCAAATATTTGTTTCAGGTACTTTTCTTCAATACCAATACCATTATCAATAACAGAAATAATATAATAAATGGTGTTTTCTGGTTTTGTAATATATTGTTTAACCTGTTCCTGACTTGCAATTTCACAATTTACAGTAACTTTTGGAGATTTATCTGCACTTATAAATTTTAAGGCATTACCAATAAGGTTATAAAATAACTGGTTCATTTGTAGCGGAATGGCATCAATATCCGGCAAATCAGAAATTTCAATCTGTGCCTTCTTTTCTTCGATCAAAAGTTCAAAATCACCAATAACCCCCTTTACAATATCATTAAGGTTGGTTTTTACAAACCGTATATCGGTATTTAATAATCTCGAAAATTCAAGCAAATCCTTTATCAGTAAAGACATCCGTTGTGATGAAGTCACTATTTTATCAATAATAACTTCATGCTTTTTATCCTTATCCCGCTCTTTTAACAAGTTAGAAAACATACTTATTTTTCGTAGTGGCTCCTGCAGGTCGTGGCTTGCAACATACGCATACTGGGCAAGCTCTTCATTAGAGTGTAAAAGCCTTATATTCATGTTTTCAAGTTCTTTATTAGCCAGCATCAAATCTTCGGTACGCTCTTTAACCTGGTTCTCAAGCGCTATCTGTATCTTTTTATGCGATGTAATATCAAGTGTGGTGCCACTTAACATATACGTTTTATTATCATCATTAAAATATACTCTCCCTTGTGAATGTAAAATACGTTCTACCCCACTCTTCTTATTAATTACTGTAAATTCCTCTTCAAATAATCCGTTTGATTTTTGATTGATTGCGAAGATAGTTTTGTTTATTACACGGGCTTTATCATCCGGATGTACACATTCAAAAGCCTCATAGGCATCAATTTTTTCTTCTGCATCAAAGCCATACCATTCCCGTACCCTTTCAGAAAAATATATCTCTCCTTTCTCAGAGTCAAAACTCCAGGTACCAAGCCCTGCAAGTTCTATGGCGCCCCGTAACGATGCTTCTGCTTTTTGTAAAGCATGCTGATATTTTATAGTATCAGTTACATCTATGGCAATATCAAGCACACCATATACTTCACCGTTTGAATTATATAAAGGTGTATAACTTACATTATAATAATTAGTTGTAAGCACCCCATTTTTTATAATTTTAATCTGTCTTCCAAAATTATGGGTTTTAATACCTTTTTCAAAAACCTCCTGCATTAGCTGTATTGACTCCTGCCCGTTTATTTCGGGCATTGCTTCTGCTAATGGTTTTCCTACAAACTCATCTCGCGTACGGCCTACAAATTGTAAAAAAGCATTATTAGCAATATCAGTAACCAGATCTTTACCTTTAAATACTGCCACAGCAGCTTGAGCAGCATATATTACCGATTTAAATTTTTCTTCGCTGGCAGCAATTTCACGTAAGGCTGTTATACGTTCACTAACATCCGCTGCAATTACCAATATACCATTAGTAGTATTATTCTCATTGTGTAAGGCTGAATAAATAAAATCTACATACACATCAGTAAGTACCCCATTATGATCAAGTTTTACCAATGCATCTTCACTTCGGTGTGTTACACCTGTTTCGTAAACCTCATTTAAAAGCTCAATAAACCCCTGCCCTTTCAGTTCAGGCAGTGCTTTTTCAACAGGCATTCCGAGTACACGGTTGTCCTTACCCCATAATTTTAGCATCCTGTCATTGGCAATTTCAATATTCATATTACTGCCCTGTAAAAAGCCTATGGCTATAGGGCTTTGCTCAATAACATTCCTAAAACGAAGGTCGGTTTGTTCACGCTTTTGTTTTGATAAAACCCTTTCAGTAACATCTACAGCCATATCCATAATAGCATATATCTCACCGTCAGCGTTTTTTAAAGGTTTATAAGTATAATCAAAATAATATACCCCCAATACTCCGTCAACAATTAGCTCGGCCAAAGCATCGGTTTCTGTATATGTTTCACCCGTGGTATAAACGGTGTCCAGTATATCTAAAAATGGCTGGCCTTTAAGCTCCGGGATTGCTTCCTCTAAAGGCAGACCTAATATAGACTCATCCCTGCCCCAATACTCAAGCATTATTTTATTGGCTACTTCTATCTTTAATTCTCTGCCAACAAAAAGGCATGTGGCTACAGGGGCCTCATTAATAACCGTTTCAAAAGTATTATATTCAATTGTGTTCTTTTTAAGCAATACTGGTTGTACAGTACCATAAAATAAACCTTCCGGGCCGTTTTTTCCCCCCTTTACAGTAACGGGTATATTTGTATTATATGGTAGATAGTTAATTTGTAGTCTATTTGTTTTCAGCACCTTTTCCAATGCTTTCGCTATGGCAACACTCTCAGCTTCCGAGGCAGTAAATACATCTTTATAATATCCCGTCTGGTCTTTATATCCAAATAATTTCTGCGCTGTAGTATCAAGTTCAATCGTACCGGAGTTTACATCAAATTGCCATACACCTATCCCCGACGCATTTAGTGCCTCCTGAATATGGGATAAAGTAAACTGGGATTGATTGCTATGCATAGTTAAAGGCGGGATGTTAGTCCTCAAACAAATATATTTAATTTAGAGTATAACCCAAACGGATTTAATATTTCTATAAGAGAGATACATAAGTATGTGTTTATCTTTTTATATACACAAAAAAGCGGCTTATAAAGCCGCTTTAATATTATTAATTGAGGTTTACAGTTTTTCTTTTTTAATTTCTTCAACAATCTCAGGGTTAAGTAATGTAGAGGTATCACCAAAGTTTTCAAAATCGCCTTCGGCTATCTTTCTTAATATCCTGCGCATTATTTTACCTGAACGTGTTTTTGGCAACCCTGATACAAATTGAATTTTATCCAGCTTGGCTATAGGGCCAATGTGGCTGGATATGTGTTCATTAATTTCTTTTTTCAGGTTTTCGCGGTCACGCCATGCTCCCGCATCTTTAAGTATAATAAACCCATACAGGGCATTACCCTTAACATCGTGCGGAAATCCAACAATGGCAGACTCTGCAACCGATGGGTGTTCATTAATAGCATCTTCAATAGGTGCAGTGCCAAGGTTGTGCCCGGAAACAATAACCACATCATCCACGCGGCCCGTAATACGGTAATAGCCTACTTCATCCCTTAGGGCACCATCTCCAGTAAAATATTTACCAGGATAAGTAGAAAAATAGGTTTCTTTAAAACGCTTATGGTCGCCCCATATAGTGCGTGCCATACCCGGCCATGGAAATTTAATACAAAGGCTGCCTACTACCTGGTTGCCGTCTATTTCATTACGTTTTTCATCCATAAGCACCGGTTGTATTCCTGGCAATGGCAATGTGGCATAGGTAGGTTTAGTAGGTGTTACAAACGGTATAGGCGATATCATAATACCACCGGTTTCTGTTTGCCACCAGGTATCTACAATAGGTGATTTCTTTTTACCCACATGGTCATTATACCAGTGCCATGCTTCTTCATTTATGGGCTCTCCAACAGAACCTATAACTTTAAGGGTAGAAAGGTCATGCTTGTCTACCAGTTTCCAGTCCTGCTTTGCCAACGAGCGTATTGCTGTTGGGGCTGTATAGAACTGGGTTATTTTATGTTTATCTATAACTTCCCAAAAACGGTCATATTTTGGGTACGAAGGCACACCTTCAAACAATACTGTAGTAGCCCCGTTTAGCAGTGGCCCATATAAAATGTAAGAATGGCCGGTTATCCAGCCAATATCAGCCGTACACCAATATATATCATTTTCTTCATATGCAAATACATTTTTAAATGTATAGGCAGAATACACCATATAACCAGCGGTAGTATGCAACATACCTTTTGGTTTACCGGTAGAGCCCGATGTATATAAAATAAACAACGGATCTTCAGCATCCATTATTTCTGCAACATTATTGGCTATGGCTTCATCAAGTAACGGTTGCAGCCACTGGTCGCGGCCTTCTTTCATAGTTATTTCGGTATGTATCCTTTTTACCACCAGTACATTTTCTATAGTAGGGCATTTTTCCAGCGCTTCGTCTACAATACCTTTTAAGTCTATGGTTTTGTTGCCACGGTACCCTCCGTCAGCAGTAATGATCATTTTACAGCCGGAGTCATTTATCCTTGTTGTAAGTGCTGATGCCGAAAATCCTGCAAACACAACTGAATGTATAGCACCTATACGGGCACAGGCAAGTACAGTAACGGCAAGTTCCGGTATCATAGGGAGATAAATGCATACCCTATCCCCTTTTTTTATGCCCTGGTCACGCAGCACATTGGCCATTTTGCAAACACGGTCGTACAATTCATTATAGGTAATATGCTGTGCTTCTTCCTGCGGGTCGTTAGGTTCAAAAATAATAGCTGTTTTTTGCCCCCTTTTATTTAAATGGCGGTCTATGCAGTTTTTAGTAATGTTTACTTTTGCATTTATAAACCACTTAACATCAGCTTCCTGCATATCAAACTCCACTACCTTATCCCACTTTTGATACCAGGTAAAGTTTTCATCTGCAATACGGTCCCAAAACTTTCTGGGCTCGCGTATTGATTTGTTATAATGTTTGAAATATTGTTCCAGACTAGGAATTTGATAGTAACTCATTTTACCTTTATTTGAATTTTATGTAAATATACTAATGATTTTAAAGTATAAATGGTGAGTTTTAAAAAAATATTAATATAATATCAACCATATCAGTAACACGCTTTTTGTGATTATATTACATAAGTTTATAATATTGCTGACGGGGTAGCACACTTTGAAAAGGGGTAAAAATGGCAGTAAATTACTATCTAAAATAGTTCATATAAAACAAGGGCTGCCTCTAAAAAGGCAGCCCCTGCAAATAATTAAAGTTGGACTGGTATTTTTACTTCACGATCAGGCGTGAAATGTTATCTTCTATTTTTACAAGGTAAAGTCCGGCAGCCAGTTTTTCTATTGATATACTGTTATCTCCGGCTTTAACCGATTGTTTAAGCACCAAGGCGCCATTTATATTATATATGTATAATTCACTGTTATTTAAAGTGTTTACATGTACACTATTATGTGCCGGATTTGGGTATAAACTAATTCTGTCGGTTGCCTGCACTGTTGTTGTGCCAAGCACTGCCGTACCGCATACATCAAATTCAAATATAGAGTAGCCGTAAGTAAGGTTACGCGCAGTACCATCAACTTTTAAGTAGCGGTAATCGGCATCAATATTTTCAATCACATCCGTACGGTTGCCCTCGGGCATATCAGTATAGGCAGCAATTTGTGTCCACTCTTCCCCATCAATAGAGCCGCTAAAAGTATAATCTTTTGCATTTGCAGCTTCCCAGCTAATACTAACATTTTGTATGGTTGAAACCTCACCCATATCTACAGTAATACTTTGTGGGTCTTCAAAAGCACTTTCCCAACGGGAACCATTATTGCCATCAATCGCCAGTGAAGCATCGCCGCTTGAGGCCGTTGCCGAAGCTGGCACAAGGCCATAACACCCCTCCGGCTCCTGCCCTGTTGTTGGTAATGGCGGATACGTTACCATGGTGTAAGCGGGCACGTTAAAGGCTCCGGTTACGTTGCCGGAATAATCATATATAGTACAAACTTTTTCGGTAGCGGTTGAATTATAGGCCACAGCATGGCTAAAGGTACCGTTTTCGGTAAACACGCTACTGGTAGGGAAATCAGTATAATATTCATCAGAAAAATCACCTAAGTTCTGGTTGGCGTGAGTATAATAATACGTCATACCCGAAACGTCATAATCCATAATATAAGCGGGGTCACTTGGCGGTAATGCCATGTTTTCATCAATAAAGGCGCTTACATATTCCGGGTCCCAAAGTAGACGGAAACCCAGGGCCACATGTGCCCAGTCATCACCAAACTGTGTTTCGCTGGTAAAGCCTTCCACTGTATTAGCTTCAGCCATCATATCGCTATATTCTGTAGCAGCCCAATCGGTATCACGTGCAAGGTATCGGAAGCCGGGATTAACAGGCAGGTATTGTATACCGTGTATATGCACGGGGCTGGCACTGAAATACGTACCGTAAGCAAATCCCTGGTTACTTAAAATACCTACCATATTATGGGCATAGGCCGCAGGCAGGTTTTGCTGTTTCCAGTCAAACCAGTATTCAAGCGTAGCGTATGATTCACTCATATAACCAAAGGCAGCAGCATCAAGCACGTCCTGGTCGTTCAGCATATCACCTAACAGAAAAAGCCCTGTCCATGACTGCATAGCTTCAGAAGTTGATTCCTGGTTATTACCGGTAACTGAGCTGGTGCCTCCTGCGTAACTATGGCCAATCCAAGGGTCAAATGTCCTTAAATAAGGCAGCATTTCGTCATCTTTCATCCAGTTGGCATACTGCCTTGCTACCAATTTAACCATATCGCCATACTGGATTAAAAAATCCGGGTCAACCATAGCATACGTAGCACAGGCCTGTATTAAATAACCATAATGAAAATGATTATCAGTAAATTCAGACGAACCATACGATTCATTAAAGCCCACAATAGCGCCCCAACGCTCATAGTGCGCAAAGTATTTTTCCTGTTCGCCGGGTGTATAGGTAAGCCAGTTAATCAGTGCATTTTTAGTTTTTCCTTTCATAGCAGGATAAGCCTGGTGCCCAAGCTCTTTTGCCATAAGGGTATATTTGGCAAAGTTTACCAGGTCTTTACCTCCCCAGTACGTATCGCCTCCATAAGTTTGTTTAGACGAGTAATCGCTTATAAGGTTAAACATTGTAGTGGCATCATACGGGTGTGCATCGTCACTATTGCTGTATGGGGCATTGTAATTAGGCAAAATACCTGTAAAGTTATATGTAAAAGTATAAGAGTTACCTATGGCTGTTTTTAAGCTGCCACGCGGCGTAACGTAATTGTTTGCGGTAAAGTTTATATCATGTGTTGAGTTATCATACAAATGAGGTAAAAATCCCTGTATGGTATTGCCCGCTGCCAGCCCTTTAAGGTTTGTGGTAGTAATAGTCCAGTTAGAGGTAACTTTACCCTGCTGTGGGTTATAGCTGTAGGTAACATCAGTATCAGTTACCTTATTAAACGCATAGGCATCATAAGTAGTTAAGTGCTGTGGTGATGGCAATGCCGATATTACAAAATAACTATCGCTGCTATTAGTATCCAGCACCAGCCCTGTTTCTACATTGTCTGCTGCCCAGCGGGTACCCGTATTACCATCATTCAGGTTTACAGCGGCAAAAGGCCCCTGTACTGAAGAAACGTCTACCGGTTTACCCTGAGATAATAATGTTGAACCGTTAAAAACCTGCATTTCCCAAAGGGAATAAGGCCATTGTGTACCTTGTTCATAAAAAGCTATTTTTACATACCGTCCCGATGCTGAAACGCTTATAGTATCTATAGCGCCATTGCCATTTGCTTCGGTATAAACCGTTGTCCAGTCAGTATTGTTATCAGATACCTGTATGGCATAAGCAGACCCATAGGCAGCTTCCCAGTTTAGGGTAACATTGGTAATAGGCTGCACAGCCCCGAGGTCTATAATGGCATATTGCTGACCTTCAATACTGGCAGTAATATTATCAGCCATATGCACGCCAAAATAACGTCCGTCGGTTTGTATTACAAAAGAACCTGTTAGCGGAAATTCAGCCGAAGTCCCGTCAGCATTAAGGTAGGTAGCGCCATTATCATAAGAAAATTTAGGGTTTATGCCCTGTGTTTCTATCCAGGTAAAGGGAACCCCATGCGCCATGGTAACATCAATATTCTTATTGTTTGTAGCATCCGGCATACTCATTACAATGCCCCAGTCACTCCAGTCTTTAGCTATACCTTTTGCAGGGTTATAACCATCAGCCTTTATCATCATGCCGCCACCGTAGGCAATATTGCTGCCATCAGCAACAAAACTGTTAGGATAAAAAATCTTTGGGCCATAATTCTCGGCATCAATCATTAATGGGTAAGACCATAAAAGGCCACTGTATTGTTCCACAATAAGGCTCGTCCACCAGTCATTGGTTGGTATTGGCCTTGTTTCATCATCCGAAACATAAATAGGCTTATCATATATAAAATATTCAAGTTCAAAAGTACCGTCATCGTTCCAGTCTACATACTCCGATTCAGGAGTTTCGCTGGCATAGCTTCCGGAACCTACTGCTACCGGAGTTTGCGCTACCGCATTATATGTAGACAAAGCAAAAATGACAGCCGTGAGATAAAATTGTTTCATAAAAATATGTTTGGGTTAATTAAAGTTTGATAATATAAAAGTGACATATTAGCATTATTAAGGTAATTTTATTATATAAATATGATTTTAATAATTGTATTTCAGCTAAAATATCAAAAACAGAATACAGCTACCCTCCTATCTTAAAAAATCTTGCTGCCCCGTGTATTTATGTATAGGTTTTACAGTACTCAAACGATAGAGTTAGGCTGTTGTTTATGTAATGTTGAGGTAATATATTGTTGTGTATAGTAAGCATTTCAACAAAAAATGTTCTTATTTATTAAAAAATTAAAGGCAGTCTCTAATAAAGAGACTGCCTTTTTTTAAGTGATTAAAAAATAATTTAGTTAACTAAAAGCTTATACATTGCATCTCCAACTTTTACAAAATATATTCCTTGAGCCATATTATCAAGTTCAATCTGATTACTGCCCTGTTTTATAGATTGCTTTTTAATTAGCGCACCATTTACTTTATAGATTAATAAATTTCCATCTGCAACAGCGTTAACATTTACTAAGTTATGTGCCGGGTTAGGGTATATTACTGTAGCGTCAGAAATCGTATCAGGGTTTCCTATTCTTGCTCCGCCACCATTAGTTGTTATGCTAAGCCAGTTAATATTAAAACCACTGGTTGCAGTAAGACGAAGTGTTTGGTTACCTGCAGGCAGCGTTATATTTGCGCTTACCGTTTGCCAGGTTTGCCATGTGCCTGTGTTTGGTATGGTAATGGTTTGTATCAGGTTGTTGTTGCTACGTACCTGCACAGTGCCATCACTATACACACTTGCTACCCTTAATTGTAGTGAATACGTTCTGGCAGTAGGTGAATTTACATGGTACTCCATCCAGTCGCCTGCATCTATCCAGCCAACATTCTGCCCGCCGCCTGTATCGGCTGTTGCCTCAAGCTGCACACCACTCATGTCAGTATAATCTTCTGCCTCAATCTGCGCCGGAAGTGTAACATAGCCGGCTGAAAAGGTACTTTGCGAAGCGCTGCCGCAAACCTCAAACTCATAAATAGAATATCCGTACGGTATGGTACGCGATGTACCGTTCATCCTTAAATAGCGGTACTCACCGTTTATGTTGGTAAAGGTATCAATGCGGTGGTCTATAGAAGTCATGTTAGTTTTGGTACCTATTAATACCCAGTTACTGCCGTCTGTAGAGCCACTTACAGTATAATCTTTAGCACTGGCAGCTTCCCAGTCAATACTAACCTCTTCTACATGGCTCACTGTACCAAGGTCAAGTGTATAGGTTTGTGGGTCTGTAAAAGCACTTTCCCACCTTGAACCGTGGTTGCCATCTATTGCAGCCGAAATGCTGGTGCCTCCTGATGTGGCTGTAGCCGAAACAGGTGATAGGCCATAACAGCCTGTAGGCTGGCTGCCTGTTGTAGGTAGCGTTGGATAAGTAACAAGAGTATAAGCCGGCACATTAAATGTGGCCACTACCCCGTTGCTGCTGTTATAAATAGTACAGGTTTTAGCAGAAGCTGTAGGGTTGTATGCCGTGGCATAGCTAAAGGTTCCATTTTTTTCAAACACACTACTTTGGGGGAAGTTAGTCCTGTAATTTTCAGAAAAATCTCCCAGGTTTTGTAGTGCGTGCGTATAATAGTATGTCATCCCTCCTGTTTCATCTCCCAGGATATAATTACCGCTGGTTGGGGTAAATGTTGCCATATTGTTATCTATATACGCTGCTGTGTACTGCGGATCCCACATGGTACGGAAACCTAAAGCCACATTAGCCCAATCCCTGCCAAACTGATATTCACTGGTATAACCGTCTATAGCATTGGCTTCGCTTAACATGTTTGAATATTCTGTAGCCGCCCAAGCATTATCTCTTGAAAGATAGCGGAACCCTGGGTTAACCGGAAGGTATTGTATACCGTGTATATGTACAGGACTTGCACTGAAATACGTTCCGTAGGCCATGCCCCCATTAAACAAAATACCTACAACTTCATGCTGGTATGTACTTGGAAAAATCCTGTTTTTCCAGTCAAACCAATACTCAAGTGTAGCGTATGATTCGCTCATATAACCAAACGTAGCCGCATCTAATATATCATCGTCCTGTAACATATCGCCTAATTGCAACAGCCCTGTCCATGACTGCATAGCTTCAGATGTAGACTCCTGGTTGTTACCGGTACCTGAGCTGGTACCACCGGCATAGCTGTGCCCAATCCAAGGGTCAAAAGTACGCAGGTAAGGCAAAAACGTGTCATTACGCTGCCAGTTGGCATATTGTTTTGCAACCAGTTTTATCATGTCGCCATAATCATCTAAAAATTCGGGATCAATTGTGGCGTAAAGCGCACATGCCTGTATTAAATAGCCGTAATGGAAATGGTTATCAGTAAATTGAGATGAACCATACGATTCGTTAAAGCCTACTATTGCCTTCCAGCGGTCATAACGCGCAAAGAATTTTTCATCTTCACCCGGAGTATAGGTAAGCCAGTTTACAAGTGCTTCACGAGTTTTTGCTTTAAGTGCATCATAAGACTGGTGGTTTAGTTCTTTCGCCATAAGGGTATACTTGGCATAGTTTACCAAATCTTTACCACCCCAATAGGTATCGCCGCCATAACCTTGTTTTTTACTGAATTTGGTAAGCAGGTCAAACATTACATCCGCATCATACGGGTGCGCATCCGCACTGTTGCTGTAAGGGGCACTGAAGTTGGGCAGTATCCCTTTAAAATCATACGTAAAACTGAATGATTTGCCTATGGAAGTTTTTAAAGTGCCATGTGTTGTGGTATAACCATCGGTAGCAAAACTTATAGTATTGGCAGCATCAAGATATAGGTGTGGTAAAAATCCCTGCACCGTGTTACCGTCTGCCTGGCCTTTAAGGTTGTCTGTAGTTACATTCCATGTAGTGGCTACTTTACCTGTAGATGCTGTATAATCATACGTTACCTCTGTATCGGTAATACGGTTAAAGGCATAATTTTCATACGTACTTAACTCCGCAGGGTTGTGCAGTGCCGATACCACAAAAAAGCTGTTGCCGTTATTGGTATTAATTACAAGCTTTTCTACCTGAGAGGCATCACTGGCCCAGCGCGTACCGGTATTGCCATCGGTAATATTAGCAGCAGCATAGGCCCCTTCTGTTGATGATGCCGTAGCTGTTTTACCCTGAGAAAGCAACGTAGCGCCGTTATAAACATATACCTCAAACAGGGAGTAGGCATAAATACTGCCACGCTCGTTAAGCGTTATACGCACATACCTGGCTGTGGTATTGGCGAAAGATACACTATCATTGCCGCCATCGCCATTGGTAACGGTAGCTACGGTTGTCCAGCTTGTACCGTTGGTTGAAGCCTGTATGCTATACCCTTTGGCATAAGCGGTTTCCCATATAAAATCTACTTTATTAATGGTCTGGCTACTGCCTAGGTCAATTTGTACATACTGCTGGTTTTGTATTTCAGCCGTTGCACTGCCGGGCATGTGTATCCCAAAATAACGTCCCTGGCTTTGCACCACAAATGAGCTTGTGGTAGGAAAAGATAATGGCCCACCACTGGCAGTTAGGTAAGTAGCACCTTGTGTAAAAGAAAGTTCAGGGTTAATGCCCTGTGTTTGTAACCATACAAAAGGCACCCCATGCGCCATGGTAACATCTATATTTTTATTGGCCGATGCCATAGGCATACCCATAACAAGCCCCCAATCATTCCAGTCTCGCGCAATGGCATTATCGGGTGTGTATCCTGTTGCCTTAACCTGCAACGCTGTTTCCGGCAGCAGATTATCTCCATTGGCATTAAAATTTTTAGGAAAATAAATACTTGGGCCAAAATCATCGGCATCCACCATCAGCGGGTATGACCACAACTGGCCGCTGTATTGCTCTACCAATAAGCTTGTCCACCAGTCATTGGTAGGTATTGGCCTTGTTTCACCGGATTGAACATAAATAGGCTGCGTATTCAGGAAATATCCCAAATCGCCTACGCCATCTTCGTTCCAGTCAATGTCTTCTGATGCGGGTGGATAACTGGCATAACTACCAGAACCCACGCTTACAGGTGTTTGTGCCTGTGCCTGCCAAATGGCAAGCCCAAGAACAGATAATAGAATTTTTTTCATGTGTTAAAAAAATTTAGGCTGGTTAAAACATTAATAAATAATTAAAAACTCAAGTATTAAATTATTTTTAATTAAAATACATTTTAAATAATAATTCAATACTATTAGCTTTCTTTTACTGCTAAATTATCAAAACACAACCCGGTAAATGTTAATGAAATGTAAAAAAAGTGACTTGTGTGTTTTTGTATAGGTAGCCTTTTGAGCAATAAAAAATGCTGTTAACAAACCTGTTAACAGCATTAGAGATATAATATTTTAACACAAGCTATTTTTTAAAATTCACAAATGTTGAGGTAAAATTAAGGTGTTTTTTTACCACTACAACGATGTAATTTATAAAATAGCACTATATGGTGACGAAATATTGCACTGAATAAAATTACATCTCCAAAAAAAGCCATTCAAAAACCGGATAACACTCAAAAAAAATAAATAGCAGCATTTTATAGCGTATCAAGATCAATCAATTCATAAATTAATCTAATCTTCAGTATCAATCATCCATGGCCTATTCTTCCCTCCAAAATTTTTGGCTTCTATATATATCTTCTTAACCGAAGGATATTTCTCTTTTATTTTTTCTTCAAGGTCAGTTATCGTATTAAATAATTCATCAACTGTCATGTCTTTCTGAAATTCGACATCAAGTGCCAGTAAAATTTCATTGGGTGCCAGGTGCATAGTAAGCGGAAAATATAATGCTTTAACTTTAGGTTCACTACCTACAAGTGTATAAATACCTTTTACAATGGCGCTGTTAGCGCTCTCCCCTACCAATAACCCTTTACTTTCTCTTACCATAGTTATGGCAACAATTACCAATACCAGCCCAATAAGTATTGAAGCAACTGCATCATAAATAGGATTATTAAAATAATGGCCCAAAAACACCCCTGCCAATGCAATCAAGAGCCCTGCTATTGCTGCGCTTTCTTCATAAATTACGGCAAAAAGCCCGGGGTCTTTACTCATGCTCACTTCTTCCCAAAACCCAAGCTTACCACGGCTTTTATTAAACTGCCTTACGGCATATATTAGTGAGGATCCCTCAAAGGCTATAGACGAAAATAACACTACATAGTTCCAGAATGGTTCCCCAATTTCTACCGGGTGTTGTAAATGGCTGATGCCCTCATAAACAGACATACCGCCACCAAGGGAAAATACCAGTATGGCTACAATGAGCGACCAAAAGTATATTTCTTTACCATGCCCAAAAGGGTGCTCATTATCAGCTGGTTTTTTACTGCGTTTAATGCCCAGAAGAAGTAATAACGAATTACCGCTATCAACAGTACTGTGTATACCTTCTGAAATCATTGCCGAACTGCCCGTTATGGATGCTGCTATAAATTTTACTACCGCAATACATAAATTAGCGGCTAAGGCACCATAAATGGCTATTTTAGAATTTCCTGTCATGTAGTAGTGTTTTATAAAAAATCCCCAATACCGTAAAGATACCGGGGATGCAAAATTAGTTTAAAGTATTTTAACTGGTGTATCGTTCATTAATTTCTTCAAAGTCATCATCGTCAGTTGAAATGGATTTGTTCTGGTCTTCATCAACGTCTATATTATCATCAAGTATATATTCATCCTGGTTAAATGCATCAGAATTTCTCGGGTTACCACCTTCTTCATTCCAGATGCCCTGTTTATTGTTTTCATCAAAATTAGCATCGTCAGAAGTAAGCGCAGGTGTAGCATCGTGCGTAAAGGTTACACCGGGCTGCTCCATAGCAAGATATTTATCCGTATCATCTTCGGGGTGCTCCCTTTCAGTATTAGCTTTTTCGCTTCCTGTGTTATTGGTAGTGAAAGAAGCCTCCCTGCCTGCTCCGTTATCTTGTCCATAAGCGTCTCCCTGCAATTCGTCTTCTGTATTCTTTTTTGGTTCTTTATTCATAATTTTAATTTTTTTTAAAGCAGAACAATAGATCTTAAGTCGTTAAGCTTCAATAGTCTTAAATTTGTTTTTACTAAATTTTTAAGTAGCAGGCTGCAGGCACTGTCTGCAATATTACTTTTTTCAGTTTCATTTTCGGCAATGGTATTTTTTAAACTAAAAATATTTATTGCCCCCTTATCTTCAGGTATTTTTATTATATGCTCCATAGTCTGACTTTTTAAAAAATTTCACCACTTATAACCTTTTCTAAAAGTACTTATTTAACAGCAATACTCATACTAAAATACTATTAAAAAATTGCCAAAAAATTATAGCCGTAAAATGTACCATACAAGGTGGTGCAATACACAATTGTTAAATATACCTGCGGGGCTAGTAGCGCAATACAGCTATATGTACATTTGTGGTTATGAAAAGATCAGGATCAGCCGACTTACCATTGCATGGCGGGCATGTGCCCCCGTGGCTTTCTGAACGGATGGCCAAACTTGGGCTGGCTATTGTAGAAACTATTGCTATAGAGTTTGGCACCAATGCTGTTATAAGCAAGCTGGCCAACCCCTTTTGGTTTCAGAGTTTTGGCGCTGTAATGGGTATGGACTGGCATTCGTCCGGTATTACAACATCTGTTTTGGGCGCGCTAAAGCGTTCGGTCAACCCACATGCAAAAGAATTGGGTATTTATATTTGCGGCGGTAAAGGAAAGCATTCAACCAAAACCCCTGGTGAGCTTTTGGCTGTGGGAGAGCGTACCGGGCTTAACGGTATTGAACTTGCCGGTTTAAGCAAGCTAACGGCTAAAGTAGACAACACCGCCATACAGGATGGTTTTCAGCTTTATCAGCATAATTTTATTGTAAATACTAATGGAGAGTGGTGTGTAGTACAGCAGGGCATGAATAACCTTACAGGCACGGCTCGCCGCTACCACTGGCACAGCCAAAACCTTGAGTCTTTTATAAATGAACCTCACACCTTTATATACGGGCAAAACCAGGGCACTATACTAAACCTTACAGCGGGTACAGCAGCACCCACGCGAGAAAAAACACTAACCATAGCAAGAGAACACCCTGAAAAAATACTTAAAGAAATAAATCACCTTATGTTACCTAACCACCATGATGTAAGGATGAAAGATGTAAATATGAAACGCCTGGGTGCCATGTTGTGGACGGCACATGAAAACAAGCCCGAAGATTTTGAAGGCCTGCTGATGCTTAAGGGTATGGGGCCGCGTACTATACAGTCTTTAGCATTGGTAAGTGAGGTTATATACGGAACTCCTACGCGTTTTGAAGATCCCGCACGCTTCTCGTTTGCACACGGCGGTAAAGATGGGCACCCTTTTCCTGTGCCTGTAAAAGTGTTTGATGAAACTATTGCTACACTGCAAACAGCAATAAGCAATGCCAAAATTGGCAATAGTGATAAAATGCATGCCATTAAAAAGCTTTCAGAACTATCAATGGATGCTGAGAAGAGTTTTACACCCAATAATAATTTTGAGGCACTGATAAAAAAAGAAAGGGATGAATCGTATAAATACGGGGGAAGAACTGTTTTTGGTATGGCAAAACCTCCGGCTGCTAAGCCCAAAAAAGACGATCCGGGGCAGTTAAAGCTTTTTTAGCTCTATAATACCATCTTCACCATCCTCCTGGTATTTATAAAATATACGGCCAATAAGGGTACTGAGCCTGTTTTTATAATCTTCAATAAGCCATTCCCTGTAGTTTTTGGTAGTTTTAGAGAGTAACTTAGCATATTCTTTTACACGGAATTCAATATCGCCATCCAGTTCCCGTGCAAGTTTTCGTGCTTCCGGTATGGATTCGGTATTTTCAATACACATAAAAGCATGTTGGCGTATAGATTTTTCTATAACCATTTTAGGCTTTTGCTTTTGCTCTGCCATCAGGCGAAATTCCTCCTCCATATCAAAGCTTATATCTGCTGTTTTGCTGAATTTTTCACGCAGCTCATCAGGCATGGTATACGTATATTGGCTTTCTATTTCAGCATCGGTACGTATATTCTCTAAAAACTGTTCTGGGTTCTTAAAAATATAATGCCAGTCTATCGGATCGCTCCACAACCCAAAACGCCGCGCATTGTTACCCAGGTCAATTACTTCAAAAGTTTTCTTTTCGGGCAACCTGCGGGAGCCCCTCCCTATCATCTGGAAATAAAGGGTAAGCGAGCGTGTAGCGCGGTTAAGTATAATAGTTTCTACCGTTGGCTCATCAAAACCCGTGGTAAGTATAGAAACGGATGTTAGTATAGCATCAGGGGTTTTCCTGAACCAGCTTAATATTTTGCGGCGTTCCATTTCCGGCGTGCGGTTATCAAGATGTTTTACAGGCAAGCCTGCGGCCCGGAATGTTTCATACACATATAATGAGGTATTGATACCATTATTAAATATAAGTGTTTTTTTTCCGGAAGAACGCTGCAGGTAAGATTGAAGCAATAAATCCTGCATGGCCAGGCGCGAATACAGTTCGTCTGAAGAGCCTACGGTGTAATCGCCGTTAATCCCTATTTTTAACGATGTCAATTCTACATCATAACCATACATCACAGCTTCTGACAGGTACCCCTTATCAATAAGCGCGCGTATGGGTTCGCCCACAATAAGGTCGTCATAGGTTTCATGCATAGGCAACTCTATATTAGAACTTAAAGGAGTGGCCGTTACACCTAAAATCAATGAGTTTTTAAAATAGGCAAATAATTTACGGAACGAGTTATAATGCGCCTCATCAACAATAACAAGGCCTATATAATCCATTTTAAATTTTTTGTCTTTAAGGCGGTTGTTAAGGGTTTCCACCATTGCTACATAGCAGTCAAAATCATTATCATAGGGCAATTCTTTCACGCCACTATCTATAATAGTATTTTTTACCCCAAAGCCGGTAAGCATTTGAGATGTTTGCTTGCTAAGTTCAATCCGGTGGGTAAGCACCAGCACTTTACGTTTATAATCCTGAAGATACCTCCGGGCTATTTCCGAAAAAATAACCGTTTTGCCCCCGCCTGTAGGCAGCTGGTATAATAAATGGTAATTATCCGGCTTTCCTTCCAGTTTGGCAAATATTGCATCTATGTCTTTTTGCTGATAATTATACAGCTCTTTCCTTTCCCCTTCGTCTGCTCGCATAGTTTTTATTGGCTAAACCACAAAAATAGCCATTTTAATAGCATTATCAAGGTTAAAAAATTATAATTATTAATGTTTTAATGAATTTGTTAAACATTCGGTAAAGCCTGATTTATAGAGCCTATATTTTATTAATTTTAAAATATGCACAATCTGACTATACCAGACTACAATAAAATAACAGTTACCGAAGCTACTTCCCTGCAAAACAATTTAAAGGGCCGGCTGCTGCTTACTACAGGTACAGCAAATATAACTACTATAGCCGGGGCAGATATTTCGCACAACAAGTATGAAGAAACCGTTTATGCAGGTATTGTAATACTATCCTATCCCGGTATGGCTTTAATATCATATTCGTTAATACAGTCAACAACAAAATTTCCTTACATACCCGGTTATCTTGGCTTTAGGGAAGTGCCGGCGCTCTTGCAGGCCTGGCAGCAAATACCCGTAAAACCAAATGTAGTAGTGTTAGACGGACAAGGCATAACGCACCCTCGCCGTATGGGCATTGCCAGCCATTTTGGCCTTTTAGCCGAAACTGCCGCCATAGGCTGTGCCAAAAATATGCTGTTTGGCGAATATCCGGCACTGGGTAATGAAAAATTCAGTTACAGCCCAATTACTAAATACAATGAATTGCTGGGCTATGCACTCCGCACAAAAGCCGGGGTAAAGCCGGTTTTTATATCGCCCGGGCATAAAATTAGCGTTGAAGACAGCCTTACTATAATGACAAACTGCGTTAAAAAACACCGTATACCCGAACCTACCCGCCTGGCACATGATTATGTGAATTTACTGCGCACAGGCAAACTGTCAGCTGGTTTTCATAAAGTTGATATACAGGAAAGCTTATTCTGAAGGTTATTCAAAATTATCATAAACCTGCTAAAAATCATAGTGGTTATCCCACTTTTGGCGTAGTGTTTCCTTAAATATGGCGGTTAAACGCACTTTGAATTCAGCAGCCATACCATTGGCAATAATATATTAGGCAGCCTGGTTTATAAGAGTTATACATGCTTTTGTAAAAAGAAGTAAACGTATAGGTTTCTCGGCTGAATATTGCTGATGTATTTACGAACTCAACCTAACAAAGCAGGCTTTATCTTATAATTAAGTGTCGAGAATAAATAAACCCACCTCGTTATTATTTATGCTTAAAATGTTATATTTAGAGAAACAAACTCACTGGCAAAAGTTATATATACTTCATGATATATGAGTTGGCGGTCATTTAAACAAAAATTGATGATTGGAAAAATATATTTGATTTTTTCACTTATAATATCGCTTTTATTGCAGTAAATTGAATAAAATCAGTATCAAAGAAAATAAATCAAAAATTACTAATACAGAAAATATTAAAAAAGAAAAAAACATGGACAAGCCGCTAGTAATGGAATTTGATTATAATGTTCCAAAAAATGACGTGTGGGAAGCGATGACAAATCCCGAAAAAATGAAAATATGGTATTTTCCTCAACTGAAAGAATTTGAACCTAAAGTTGGTTATGAATTTAAATTTGAAGATAGAAATGATGAATATCGAAAAAAATGGGGTGTAACTAAAATTGAAAAACCTAACACATTTGCCCATAATTGGTCTTACAAAGGTTACCAAGGAGAATCCGAAGTTACATTCGATTTAATTGCAACGCATAATAGAACCAAAATTAGAGTAACTCATACAGGACTAGATAGTTTTCCAAATGACCCACATTTTAAAAGGGAAAGATTTGAATGGGGATGGAATAATCTACTTGGCAAAAATTTAAAAACACTTTTAGAGAACGATTAAAAAAAAAACGAACCGCCAATAATACTATCCCTTACCCGTCTGGCACATGATTATGTAAACTTGCTGCGAACCGGAAAATTATCTCCCGGCTTTTACAAGGCTAATATCCAGCAAAGTTTATTTTAAGGCGCTTACTCAAAATTATCATACACCTGTTCAAAATCATAGCGGTTTTCCCAACGCTGGCGCAGGGTTTCTTTAAATATTGCGGCTATCCGGCTTTTATATTCAGCAGCCATACCATTAGCCGTAACATATTCGGCAGCTTGTTTATACGAGTTATACATGCTTTTATAAAAGGAACTGTACCGTATGGCCCTTTCGGCTGAGTATTGCTGTGCTATCTCAATATTATAAAGCATAATATCAGCAATAATAAACGGGTCTACACCAAGCGATAAAAAATGCTTAATATATTTTTGGGCTACAGAGCGCCGCAATTTCGCCCGCTTACTTTTTACAGGAAAATACTCGTTGGCAATTTTAAGTTTTGCCTCCTGCTCCAGCTTATCCTCTTTAGGGTTAAAAACAAAATCGTAATACGCCTTTACATCCCCAAACTTTTCATATAGAGAAATGAGTTGTTCTTCCAGGGCTTCTTTTGGCAACGAGGCCACATATTTTTTTAACTGTCTTTTCATAACGTTGCAAAAATAGGATAAAACAATGGTAAGGGCTAATACAGGTAAAGTGAATATTTCACACTTATTTTTTAAAACTGACAAACATAAAACGTTATAGTATATGGTTTTATTAATTTAAAAACTATTTTTGGAATACAAACCGTAATAAAACAAACAAATGGAAACAAAAATAGCTAACCCGGCACCCCTGGGTTTATTAGGCTTTGGTATGACAACTATTTTACTGAACATACATAACATGGGGTTTTTCCCGCTGAGTTCGGTAATATTGGCAATGGGTATATGTTATGGCGGTACGGCACAGATAATAGCCGGAATCATGTCATTTAAAAAAGGAAATACATTTGCTGCAACCGCTTTTACTTCATACGGGTTTTTCTGGCTGTCGCTGGTTGCGGTATGGTTGCTACCCGGTTTGGGCATAGAAGCCGCACAGGCTACCCCACCCGACTTTTTAGCCTGGTACCTGGCAATATGGGGAACCTTTACCGCGTTTATGTGGTTTGGCACCTGGGGTAACAGTAAAGTACAGCAATTTGTATTTCTTTCGCTTACCATTTTATTCTTTTTACTGGCTATTGCCATTTGGATGCAAAGTGAAGATCTCCATAAAATTGCAGGGCTTGTGGGCGTAATATGTGGCAGTAGTGCCTTTTACCTTGCCGTTGCCGAAGTACTTGAAGAGGTTAAAGGACGTAAAATATTGCCTTTTTAAACTGTAAAAAGTTTATAGTTATAACAAACTAAAAAGAGCCGTATGAAATAAATCATGCGGCTCTTTTTTAAATCTGTAAAGCTTTCATTACCTGTTGTCCTGCTGTGTTGCTGACCGGTTTCCGCACGAGTGAGTACGCCGGCGTTAGTTTGGTATGCCCTGTACGAACGGGTGGAAAGTTCAGGGCCCGTTACAACCTCCTCAGCAGGCTGACAAACCCGTCGTCTTCGTTTCGACAGGCAATGCTAACCTTTTTGATAATGTAAAATTACACATCACAATGCTCTAATTATCTTAAAGGCATGGTAAGGTTTTGTTACAAGGGGTTAAAGTTTTAGTGCTGGTTGATAATTGGCAGTCGTCGGGTATTTGATTAAAGCTACTCCCTTCTCCTTTGGTGAGGGGCCGGGGGTCAGGACTTAACGGAACAAGTTATTCGCAACAATAAAACATTATCCGGCAATCATTACTTTGTTAAAAATTGGTTTACAGTCTTTCAGGGTAAAAAAATATACAATAGCACTTTCAGTTTTTTCATCTTCGGAATAAAATTCATAATTCAGGGCTAAAATAAGTTCATCTTCCTCGTAGTATTCAGCCTGCATAAAATATTCGGTACGTACATCGGCACCACTCTCAATTATATGCGGGGTAATAAATTTACCCTTTTCAAAAAGCTCTTTCGGCTTAATTTTGAGGAGTGCATTAATAAAATGCGGTGTAAAAATTAGATCAAAATGATTATCATAATCTGCCTCAGTAAACGGGTCATTGTATTTTTTACCTTCATAATTACCTTTACTTTTGGCAATTAGCGACCAAACCTCTGAATTTAATACCGGAAAGCTGAAATACTGCTTAAACTCTTCCTTATTCCCACTATATAAAACATCCCGTAATTCCTTAAATTTTTCAATGCAATGCCCAGCGTCATTACTCTTAGCAGCAACTGCATTTTCAGGTTGTACAGATTCATTAACGGGGTTATGTTCCTTATGCTGGCAACCCAAAAACAGAAATTGACAAATGATAAATAAGGCAATGCGTTTCATAATTTTATGATTGATTAGTAACCGTAAATTTATATGAAAAATTAAAATAACAACACAATATGGCTCCCCCTATCCTTTGGAGAGGGGGCGGGATAAGGACGGATATATAATTCCGAGGCATGACAAAGCAATAACTTCAACTTTTACTTATGTTTTCCTAATATTGGGTTTAATTCTTTAGCCAATTCATTTTCAAAAAAACTTATTAAATCTATCATTTCAGGTTCAAACTCTAAAACTGTTAATTTAACTGATAATTTCAATTCCTGAGTCCAATAATAAAGTTGTAGGCCTTGCGTGCCTTTAACTTTATAGAAACCCAAGTGCTGAATTAATCGACCCCACATGCCTCTTTTAACTTTTCCTACATATAGAATATTACTATTAGGAACTTTTGATTTGATTGCGGGAATTGATTTGGAGGCCTCAGTTGTGGCATATTTCTGTATTTCAGTAATTATTTCTTGGGGCAAATGTCCGGATGTAATCGTAAAATAATACAGGCAAGGGCCTTCAAATTTCATTAGTTTCGTAAACAAATCTTTAAACTTATCAGAATATCTAATATCAACAAAATTATAATCTTCTAATGTTGAGCAATCAATATAAAACTCTCCAATATTTTTAATTCCGTTTTCGATAAGATTGTTAAGTAATATAACAGATTTTTTACTTGTGTTTTTAATAAAACTGTGTATATCTACTTTTTTTTCAGATAAAATTTTTTCCATAATTGTTGATTATATTTTCCAAATATATAAAAAACACCAATATCTTTTAACAATCCCTTACCACTCCCCTAACCCTAAAATCTTCTCAAAAATCAGTACCTTTGCGTTTTGCACAAAAACTGCTATGCTAAATACCGAAGATACTATAGAAGTTCTGGGCGCACGCGTCCACAACCTTAAAAATATAGATGTTACCATTCCCCGCGAAAAACTTGTTGTGATAACCGGTTTGTCAGGTTCTGGTAAATCATCCCTCGCTTTTGATACCATTTACGCCGAAGGCCAGCGCCGCTATATAGAAACTTTTTCTGCCTATGCGCGCCAGTTTCTTGGTGGGCTGGAGCGGCCTGATGTAGACAAGATAGACGGCCTTTCGCCCGTTATTGCCATTGAGCAGAAAACCACCAGTAAAAGCCCCCGCTCTACCGTGGGTACTATTACTGAAATTTACGACTTTCTGCGCCTGTTATATGCCCGTGCTTCTGATGCGTATAGTTACGTTACCGGAGAAAAAATGGTGAGTTATAGCGACGACCAGATTAAAGGCCTCATAATAGAAAAATATAACGGTAAGCGCATCAACATCCTTGCCCCTATTGTGCGTTCGCGTAAAGGGCATTACAGGGAGCTGTTTGAGCAGATAAGCAAGCAGGGGTTTCTTAAAGTACGTGTAGACGGTACGATACGCGATATTGAAAGCGGCATGAAACTGGACCGCTACAAAACTCACGATATTGAAATTGTGATTGACCGCCTGGCTATTAATGAAAGCGAAGACACCGATAAGCGCCTTTCGGAAAGTATAAAAACAGCCATGCACCACGGCGATGATGTGATGATGGTGATTGAGCACGAAAGTAACGAGCCACGTTTTTACAGCCGTAACCTTATGTGCGCCACAAGCGGCATCTCCTACCCTAACCCCGAACCGAATAACTTTTCATTCAACTCGCCAAAAGGGGCGTGTGATAATTGTAATGGTTTGGGTACGGTAAATGAAATCAATGTAAAAAAAATAATCCCTAACCCTAAGCTTTCCATAAAACAAGGGGGCTTTGCACCGCTGGGCGAATATAAAAACAGCTGGATATTTAAACAGTTAGAAGCCATAGGCCAAAAGTTTGACTTTAAAATAACCGACCCGATTGACAACATTTCTCCCGAAGCGATGGAAATGATACTAAACGGCGGTAAGGATAAATTCACCATCAATAGCAAAACCCTTGGTGTGAGCCGGGAATATAAAATTGATTTTGAGGGTATTTCGGCTTTCATTAAAAACCAGTATGACGAAAATGCATCAACAGCAATAAGGCGTTGGGCAAAAGAATATATGGACGAGGTAGAATGCCCCGTTTGCCACGGTACACGCCTTAAAAAAGAGTCACTATACTTTAAAATAAACGGCCTCAATATTGCCGAGCTTGCCAATATTGATATAACCGACCTGGCAGCCTGGTTTAACGACCTTAATAGCAACCTTTCAGACAAACAAAAGGTTATAGCTAACGAAATAGTAAAGGAAATTAAGGCACGCCTTGGCTTTTTGCTTGATGTTGGCTTAACATACCTGTCTTTAAACCGCGGTTCAGGTACACTAAGCGGTGGCGAAGCGCAGCGTATAAGGCTGGCTACGCAAATTGGCTCACAGCTTGTGGGGGTATTATATATACTGGACGAGCCGAGCATTGGCCTGCACCAGCGTGATAATGAAAAACTGATACGCTCTTTAGAACAATTACGCGATATAGGCAATTCTGTTATAGTAGTAGAGCATGATAAAGACATGATTGAACGTGCCGATTATGTTATAGACATTGGCCCGGCAGCGGGGCGCTTCGGCGGACAGATAGTAAGTAAAGGCACCCCTGCCGAACTGCATAAAGAGCACACGCTTACCGCAGCCTACCTTAACGGTGAAAAAGAAATTGCCATACCTGAAAAACGCCGCGAAGGCAACGGAAAAAAATTAAAACTCTCCGGTGCAACAGGCAATAACCTTAAAAATGTTTCGGTTGAATTTCCATTAGGCAAAATGATTTGTATTACAGGGGTTTCTGGTAGCGGCAAAAGTACCCTGATAAACGGAACACTGTACCCTATACTCAACGCCCATTTTTTTAATGGTGTAAAAAAACCGGCACCGTATAAAAAAATTGAAGGCCTTGAGCATATCGATAAGGTAATAGATATAGACCAAAGCCCTATCGGGCGCACTCCACGCTCTAACCCAGCAACATATACTGATGTATTCAGCGAAATACGCAGGCTGTTTACCCAAACCCCCGAAGCCATGATACGTGGCTACAAACCGGGGCGTTTTAGTTTTAACGTTAAAGGCGGGCGTTGCGAAACCTGCGAAGGTTCAGGGTTACGGGTTATAGAAATGAACTTTCTGCCCGACGTATATGTAGAATGCGAAACCTGCCAGGGCAAACGCTTTAACCGCGAAACGCTGGAAATCCGTTACAAGGGCAAGTCCATTGCCGATGTGCTTGAAATGACGGTTGACGAAGGTGTGGAATTTTTTGAAAACATACCTAAAATATACCGTAAAATTAAAACCATACAAGATGTAGGCCTGGGCTATATTACCCTGGGGCAGCAAAGTACTACCCTTAGCGGTGGAGAGGCACAACGCATTAAACTGGCCAGTGAGCTTTCTAAAAAAGATACAGGAAATACGTTTTACATTCTGGACGAGCCTACTACCGGCCTTCATTTTGAAGACATACGTGTGTTGATGGAAGTGATTAACAAACTGGTAGATAAAGGCAATACTGTGCTTATTATAGAGCATAATATGGATGTGATTAAGCTGGCCGACTATATTATTGACATCGGTTATGAAGGTGGTAAAGGCGGCGGACAGCTTATTGCCAAAGGCACTCCCGAAGAAGTGGCAAAAAACAAAAAAAGCTACACGGCACAGTTCCTTAAAAAAGAATTATCTTAGCAGGCTGTTCAGTTATCAGCCGAAAAAAAATAATGCGAAATAACAGGCTAACAATTTTAAACCTGAAACCAGACCCGAGGCGATAGCCGAACGGACGAAGTAAACAAAAGAAAAATGTCAAAAGAACAATATAGCAGCGAAGAAGAACGTATACACGAAAGGTTAAAACAAAAACCATGGAATGAGATACGCAGTAATGATTCCTGGGCTATTTTTAAAATAATGTCAGAGTTTGTTAATGGTTTTGAAACCATGGCACGCATAGGCCCCTGTGTTTCTATTTTTGGTTCAGCACGTACCAAGCCCGAGGATAAATATTACCTGTTAGCGGAAGAAATTGCCGAAAAAATAGCCAATGCCGGTTATGGTGTAATTACCGGGGGCGGGCCGGGTATTATGGAGGCCGGTAACAAAGGTGCCAGCCGTGGCACGGCGCCATCGGTAGGTTTAAATATAGAACTCCCTTTTGAGCAGCATTTTAACCCCTACATAAGCCACGATAAAAACCTTAATTTTGACTACTTTTTTGTGCGCAAAACCATGTTTGTTAAATATTCACAGGGCTTTGTAGTAATGCCGGGAGGTTTTGGCACCCTTGATGAACTTTTTGAGGCCATTACGCTTATACAGACAAAAAAAATAGCAAAATTTCCCATCATACTGGTGGGCAGCGAATTTTGGGGCGGATTGATTGACTGGATAGAAAATACCATGATCAATAAATTTCATAATGCCAGCCCTGATGACCTGAAACTTATAAAACTGGTAGATACTTCAGAAGAAGTTTTACAGGTTATTGAAGGGTTTTATAAAAAATACAGCCTTAGCCCAAATTTTTAATGCCGCGTTGTTAACAACAATACAATTTTATAGGCCAAATTAAGTTATAGTAGCAGCCAGGTAACCATATAGCAAACAAAGCAAATTATTAACTAAGTCAAATTGAAAAAAAGGCTATTATTTTTATTTTCTCTGTTTACAATACTGGTACAGGCGCAACACCATAACAGGATTATGGCTGATGTAGATTATGCCTCTAAAACTATAACGGTAAGGCAGGATATTACCTATTTTAACCAGACGGAAGATACACTTAGTAAAATTATCCTGAACGATTGGGTTAATGCCTATTCCTCTAAAACCTCTCCCCTTGCCCGGCGTTTTTCAGATGAATTTGTAAAATCGTTTCACCTCGCTAAAGATGAAGATAGGGGCAGTACCACAATAGCAAATGTTGTAGACCAGAATGGGTTGTTTTTAACCTGGAGCCGCCCGGATAAACATCCTGATATTGTTACTATACACCTTAAAAATCCAATATATCCAAACCACAAATTTACCATAAGCCTTACTTATACCGTTAAAATTCCTAATAACCGTTTTACCCATTTTGGTTATGATGAAAAAGAAGGAAAATGGTATTTAAAAGACTGGTATCTTACCCCCGCCAGATTTGAAAACGGCAATTTTGTAGTATACAGCAACGAAAACATTGATGATATTGCCAATGCCGCATGTAATTATGAAGTAACGCTTACCCTGCCAAAAGGGCTATCGGTTACTACCGACCTGCATAACGCAAATAAAACGGATAAGGGTACAACTGATGAATATTACCTGCGGGGTAATAACCGCATGAATTTTGAACTTGTACTGGAACAGCAAAACAGTTTTGAAACATTCGGTTTTAAAGGCGTACAGGTAAACTGCAACCTTAAAGACCAAAATATAAGCGGTATAGAACGGGCTGCAATCATCTCTAAAGTTGTCAGTTACACCTCAGAAAACCTTGGTAAGTTCCCTAATGAAAAACTACTGGTTACACAAACCAATTATGACCGTAACCCCGTTTATGGGCTCAACCAGCTACCATCATTTTTAAGACCGTTCCCTGATTCTTTTATATATGAAATAAGGTTTTTAAAAACCTATCTCGAAGCTTATCTCAAAGCATCCCTAAAGCTGGATCCCCGCAAAGACAACTGGATATATGATGCCATAGAGATGGAACTTATTATAAAATACATTCAGGCTAACCACCCGGATATGAAAATGATGGGGTCGCTTGGCGAATGGGGTATTTTAAAAGGCTATAACATTTTCAGCATAAAAGTTAATGACCAGTATGACTATGTGTACCTTTTAATGGCGCGCAGAAACCAGGATCAGCCAATCGGAGATAAAAAAAATACCTTTTTAAAATTTAATGCCCAAATTGCCGGAAAATATAAAGCAGGCTTAAGCCTTGATTATTTAGACAACTACCTTGGCAATAATACCATAGCAAAAAGCATAAAACAGTTTTACAGCCTTAACACCGATAACCTACAGGTAAGCCGTGAAGATTTTGAACAGATACTAAAAACCAACAGTAATAAAAATATCAACTGGTTTTTTACTACTATGGTGCAAAGTCGCGATATTATTGACTATAAATTTAAAGAGGTAGATAAAAAAGGGGATTCACTGCAAATTACCATAAAAAACAAAACCGGTACTTCCGTGCCCATACCCTTATATGGCTTAAAAGACGATAAGGTTATATTTAAATACTGGCTTAATGATGTGGATAAAGACAGTACTTTTACCATACCAAGAAATAATGCCGACAGGCTGGCTTTAAATTATAATAACGAAGTACCCGAATATAACCGCCGTAACAACTGGTATAACCTTAAAACCTTTGCCTTTAATAAGCCTGTAAAAGGCACACTGCTCAGGGATATTGAAAACCCTAAATACAACCAGTTTTTTTATGTCCCCAATTTTGTATTCAATTTATATGATGGGGTTTCCCCTGGTTTAAAAATCAATAACAAATCCATCATAGAAAAGCCTTTTATATTTGACCTCACCCCAACCTATTCGGTAAAAACAAAACAGCTTATCGGTTCTTATTACCTTATGTACAACCAGTATATCCGCGATGGTGAATTATATAATATCCGCTACAGCACATCGGGGTCTACCTACCACTATGCTCCCGATGCCCGGTATATAAAATTTACCCCGGCCATACAATTTCGCATGCGCGATGAAAATTTAAGGTCTAATAAAAGAGAATTCATCACACTACGATATGTATCTGTAAACCGTGAAAAATCTGCATTTTTGGCAACTGAACAGCAAAATGAAAATTATTCCGTTTTCAATGCCGCTTATAGCAAATACGAAAATGAAATTACACGCTATTATGGTTTTAATACCGATGTGCAGATAGCCAATGCTTTTGGAAAACTTTCGGGCGAGCTACAGTTTAGGAGGCTTTTTAACGATAACAGGCAGATAAACCTGCGTTTTTATGCCGGTATGTTTATGTACCGCGATACACAATCAGAGTATTTTAGTTTTGGGCTGGACCGCCCTACTGATTACCTGTTTGATTATAATTTTTATGGGCGAAGTGAAGCCACAGGAATTATGAGCCAGCAGTTTATACTGGCCGAAGGTGGATTTAAGTCTATATTAGATACCCGCTATGCCAACCAGTGGATGACTACCGTAAACGGAAGTTTCAATATCTGGAACTGGGTAGAAGTATATGGCGATGCAGGGTTGTTTAAAAATAAATATAATAGTGCCCGCTTTGTGTATGACAGCGGCATCAGGCTCAACCTGCTGCCTGATTATTTTGAACTCTACTTCCCCGTATATTCCAGTAACGGTTTAGAGTTTGAAAATGGCGATTACAGTAAAAAAATACGGTTTGTAGTAACCATATCACCCAATACCCTCATCAACTTGTTTACCAGAAAATGGTTTTAGATGTTTGCTTAGCGTATAACTATTAAAAGCAGCAAAATAATACATAATCTTCATTATGTATATCCTAAATTAATCATTTACTAACAATAATATAATAAATTTCAACAGGTATTATATAAGTTGAAATCTTTTGATTAAATTTGTGAATCTACAATCCCGTTTACAATATGACTGAAGCAGAAATTAAGCAGGCTCTTTCTTTTGAAGATTTTAAGGCCGAAGTACTTAACGATTACAAAATTGCCGTACTAAGCCGCGAATGCAGCCTGTTGGGCAGGCGCGAAGTGCTTACCGGTAAAGCCAAGTTCGGTATTTTTGGAGACGGTAAAGAAGTGCCTCAGCTGGCTATGGCCAAAGCTTTTAAAAACGGTGATTTCAGGTCGGGGTATTACCGGGACCAAACCTTTATGATGGCGTTGGGCCTGCTAACGCCAGAACAATTTTTTGCAGGCTTATATGGCGACCCTTCTATTGAAAATGACCCTATGAGCGCCGGACGCCAGATGGGAGGGCACTTTGCTACACACAGCCTTGATGAAAATGGCAACTGGAAAAATCTTACACAACAAAAAAATTCAAGTAGCGACATCTCCCCTACTGCCGGGCAAATGCCAAGGCTTTTAGGACTGGCTCAGGCAAGTAAAGTATATCGCAATGTAAGTGTGCTTAAAGGATTTGAAAAATTTTCAGACGGTGGTAATGAAGTAGCCTGGGGAACCATTGGCAATGCCAGTACCAGCGAAGGCTTGTTTTTTGAAACCGTAAATGCTGCCGGGGTACTACAGGTGCCCATGGTTATTAGCGTTTGGGACGATGATTATGGCATATCGGTACATGCGCGCCACCAAACCACCAAAGAAAATATCTCTGAAATACTGAAGGGCTTTCAGCGTGACGAAAATAATAATGGCTACGAAATCATCAAAGTTAAAGGATGGGATTACCCTGAGTTGATAGCGGCATACGAAAAAGCAGGTGAAATTGCCCGTACTGAGCATGTGCCGGTACTAATACATGTATACCAGCTTACACAGCCGCAGGGCCACTCTACATCAGGTTCACATGAGCGATATAAGGATGCCGACAGGCTGTCTTGGGAAAGTGAATACGATTGTATTACACAAATGCGCAACTGGATTGTAGAAAACAATATATGTACAGAAGAAGAAGTTAGGCAAATAGATACTGATGCAAAAAACACAGTACGCAGCAGCAGGAAAACAGCTTGGGAAGCCTATCAAAACCCCATAAAACATGAGCGCGATGCGCTTATTAGCGTATTAAATTCTATTGCGGCCAAAAGCGACAATAAGGTTTTTATAGACCGTTACAGCAATGATTTAGCTGTACAAAAAGAATTATTGCGTAAAGATTTGCTGGTTACGGCACGCAAGGTTTTAAGGCTCATTGTTAATGAACCGGGTAAAGCCACCCTTGCAAATTGGATAACAAAATATACTGAGGAAGTACAACCAAAATATAGTTCACACCTTTACTCACAGTCAGAAAAAAACGTCTTTTCTGTGAAAGAAATTGCTCCGGAATATGGGGATACCCCTCAGGAAGCTGATGGGCGTATCATTATCCGCGATAATTTTGATGCACTGTTTGCAAAACACCCGGAAGCGCTTGTTTTTGGCGAAGATTGCGGAAATATAGGTGATGTAAACCAAGGGCTGGAAGGTATGCAGGATAAATACGGCGAAACCCGTGTGTGCGATGCCGGTATTCGCGAAGCAACTATATTAGGGCAGGGAATTGGTATGGCTATGCGCGGCCTGCGCCCCATTGCCGAAATACAATACCTTGACTATCTACTGTATGCCATACAAATAATGAGCGATGACCTGGCTACGGTACATTACCGCACTATGGGTCGCCAAAAAGCGCCGCTTATTGTCCGTACCCGTGGCCATAGGCTTGAGGGCATCTGGCATTCAGGTTCGCCAATGGGCATGATTATTAATGCAGTAAAAGGTATTAATGTACTGGTTCCCCGTAATATGACTAAAGCAGCCGGTTTTTATAATACACTTATACAAGCTGATGAGCCTGCACTGGTAATAGAATGCCTTAATGGGTACAGGCTTAAAGAAAAGCTGCCCGTAAATATGGGCGAATTTAATACCCCATTAGGTGTAGTAGAAACCATTAAACAAGGTGCAGATATCACAGTAGTATCTTATGGCTCAACCCTGCGTTTAATTGAGCAGGCTGCCAAAGAATTGCTTGAGGTAGGTATTGATGTTGAAATTATTGATGTACAATCGCTTATACCGTTTGATATTAAGCAAGATATTGTAAAAAGTGTTGCAAAAACCAACAGGCTTTTAGTAATTGACGAAGATGTACCCGGCGGGGCATCAGCTTTTATACTGCAACAGGTAGTAGATGTACAAAATGCTTATAAACACCTTGACAGTAAACCGGATACACTAACCGCAAAAGAACACCGCCCGGCTTATGGTACTGATGGCGATTATTTCTCTAAACCTTCAGCAGAAGATATTTACGAAAAAATATACGATATAATGCACGAAGCACAGCCGCAAAAATACCCGCCATTATATTAGCGGGTATTTAGGTTGTTTTTTTATTTTTTCTCAAGAAATTTTCTGGCCTTTTCCAAATCCTCCGGGGTGTCTATACCAATACCTGCATGGCTGGTAAGCACCATTTTTATACGTTTGCCGTATTCCAGGTAGCGTAACTGCTCCAGCTTTTCAGTAGCTTCAAGGCTTTTCATAGGCAAATGGTAAAAATCCATAAGTGCATGTTTTCTAAAGGCATAAATACCAATATGCCTGTAATACTGCGCTCCGGCCTTTTTATCTCTCGGGTACGGAATTACCGAACGTGAAAAATACAACGCAAAATTACGCTGGTCGGTTATTACCTTTACATTGTTAGGATTCTCAATATCTTCCCACTCACTAAGAGGCATCATGAGCGATGCCAGGTCTATTTCATGGGCGGTGTCCCCTTTAAAAACCTGTAACAGATCTGCAAGCGGCTCTTTATTAATAAAAGGCTCATCTCCCTGCACATTTACCACTACGTCTACATCAAGGGTTTCTATCGCCTCAGCAATACGGTCGCTGCCGCTTTCGTGTTCTTTGATGCTCATTATAGCCTTCCCCCCTGTTGAAAGTATCTCTTTATAAATTATATCAGAGTCGGTTACCACAAAAACATCCTCAAACAGGTTGGTTTTAACGGCAGCCTCATAGGTACGGCTTATCACAGGCTTGCCGCCCAAATCCTGCATCAGCTTGGCAGGAAAACGGGTTGACTCATACCGGGCGGGTATTACAGCTATTATTTTCATTTCAATATATTTTAATTCCTCTCCTTCGTAAAGGAAAATAAATGAGATTTTACTCCTCAAAAAAGTCATTTTTAAACCCTATCAGGTAAAGTTTTTCTTTCGCCCGGGTTACTGCCGTATACAGCCAGCGGATGTAATCCCTGTCAATACCGTTAGGCAAATAGGGCTGCTCTATAAATACAGTATTCCATTGACCACCCTGTGCCTTATGGCACGTCATGGCATAGCTAAACTTTACTTGCAGTGCATTAAAATGCGGATTATTTTTTACTTTAAGCAGCTTGCGGTATGAGCTGGTTTCACTTTCATAATCTTTCATAACCTCCTGATAGAGCTGATTTGACTCTTCATAACTTAAAGAAGCTGTTTCACTATGCAGGGTATCCAAAATAAGCACCGTTTCTAACGGGGGCTGGTTAGGGTAATCTACTAAACGTACTTTCACACGGGCAAATTTAAAACCGTACAATTCCTCTATCCTGAAAATTTCCAGCACTTCAATAATATCACCATTGGCAATAAATCCGGCTTCGCTTTTTTCATCCAGCCAAAAATAATTATTCTTTACTACCATCAGGTAATCGCCGCTGGATAATTCACTTTCCCTATCCAGAATTTTAGTACGTATCTGCTGGTTATACTGGTTAGCTCGCTTGTTAGAGCGCACAATAAATGCCGTATCTTCTATACTATAGCTGCTATACGCCTGGTTGATTGCATCCTGAATTTCATACCCATCTATCAGCCTCACCACATCTTTAAACCCCTGTAGACGGAAACGGAACGCATCATAAAAAGCCGATTTCAGCATTTCGCGCAATTCCGTAGCATTATATAATATGCCCGATGTTTCTGCCTGCCGCATTACTTCATCCAGTTCTATATGCTGCACATCCTTAAAATAATGCGTAGTAAGGGAGTTTATATCAAGTGCCGGGCTTAAATCAGAATTTACAGGGGGCAACTGCGCGGTATCGCCTATCAAAACCATCTTGCAGTTAGTGCCAGAATATACGTAAGACATCAAATCATCAAGCAATGAGCCGTTCTCATACATTTTAGATTCTGAAGATGTATCAGATATCATAGAGGCTTCATCAACAATAAAAACCGTGTTTTTCAGCTTATTTTGTTTTAGTGTAAAGCCCATCGCCCCGCCACTCTTTTTTTTAGGGTAATAAATTTGTTTATGTATAGTATAGGCAGGTTTTTGTGAGTATCCTGCAATTACCTTGGCCGCACGCCCGGTTGGGGCCAGTAGCACATATTTTTGTCCCGCTTCGCGCAAGTTATTCACCAACGTAGAAATTATAGTCGTTTTACCGGTACCGGCATAGCCTTTGAGTACAAAAAGATCGTCAGTATTACCCAATACTGTAAACGCCGCAACTTTCTGGAAGAAAATATCCTGTTTCAGCGTAGGGCTAAAAGGAAAATTCTGCATCAGTATTTTATAAAATTGCGGGGGCATCATTACTATAATCTGTTTTTTAATTGTAGCCCAAAGATAACATCATTTTGCGCTTTGGCCCCTGCCAAACCAAAAAAGAATGTAAATTTGTAACAAACCGTACAGGCCACATGAACGAGACGATTACCCAAAAAAATTATCAGAAACTTACCCTTCTGGTAGGCACAGGCAGACTGAGCTTTTGCTGCACTAACGTGTTGGATAACAGTATAAGCAACCTCACCTCGGCAACATTTCCGGCCAATATACCAACAGAAGACGCTTTATGGAAAACGTTTGTAGAGCACCCGGAACTTAAAATGCCGTATGACAATATTATGGTACTGCACGAAAACAGCTTTAATACTTTTGTACCCGATGCCCTGTTTGATGAAAATTACGCTGCCAGCTACCTGCAATACAACACCCAGGTTTTTGAAACCGATTCTTTTGAGTTTGATAATATTGGCCACCAGCATATAAAAAATGTATATGTACCTTTAGTAAATATAAACAACTACCTGCTTGAAAAAATAGGGTCTTTTGAGTTTAAAAACAGTAATACGGTATTAGTTAGCAAGCTGCTTGAAGCTGCCCGTAACAACATTGGTAAACAGGTTTATATCCACATACAGGATGTTCATTTTGAAATAGTTGTAACCGATAATCAAAAGCTTTTGTTTTACAACTCTTTTACATACAACACCCCGGAAGATTTTTTATATTACCTGTTATTTACACTGGAGCAACTGGAGCTTAACCCCGAAACGGTAAGTATAAAATTACTGGGCAAAATTGATGAAGATTCACCATTGTTCAAAATAGGTTATGAATACATACGGAATATAGCACTATATACCCAAACAACTACTAACGGACTTACAGAACACCAAACTCGCGAACATTTTATTTTAATTAACGCATGAGGATAATTTCCGGAAAATTTAAAGGACGAAGGATAACAGCGCCAAAAAACCTGCCCGTACGCCCTACCACCGATATGAGCAAGGAGTCTGTTTTTAATATACTCAATAATTATTTTGACTTTGCCGGACTTAAAGTGCTGGACCTGTTTGCCGGTACGGGCAACCTGAGTTATGAATTCGGCTCGCGCGGGGCAGATAATATTACCGCAATAGATGCCGACTTTGGCTGTGTAAAATTTATGAAACAAACCGCTGCAGATCTAGATTTAAATATAACCCCCATAAAAAGCGATGTATATAAATTTTTGGGCAGCCATAAATCAGTTTATGATATTATAGTAGCCGATCCCCCTTATCATTTTACCCAGGAACAGTTTGAACAAATACCCTTATTAGTTTTTGAAAAAGAGCTGTTAAACACAGATGGCATGATGATTATAGAACACTCTAAACATACCACGCTGGATCATGTCATGAATTTTTCGTTCAGTAAAAAGTATGGCGGCAGTATCTTTAGCTTTTTTGAATTTGAAACTGAAGAAGAACAGGAAGTGTATGAAGAGGAAGAGGATTAATTTATATAATTTAAAAAATGTCATTAGGTAAGAGTATTAGAATATATTTAAAAGATGGAACTGTTTTTGGCATTAAACAAGCCGAAGTTGTAAATCATACAATACAATCTTTATCTTCCCCAAGAAAAAAAATATCAGACTTAAATATTTTATTTCAGAGGGAATTAAATAAACCCGGAGTATATTTTTTAATTGGTGAAGATAGAGGTAATAATTCAGTATATATTGGAGAAGCTGAAAATGTGTGGGAGCGCTTAAAAAGCCATGACACCCAAAAAGATTTTTGGAATGAGGTAATCTTATTTACTAGCAAAGATGAAAATTTAACTAAATCTCATGTAAAGTATTTAGAAAGTAGACTTATTTCAATAGCAATTGATGCGGATCGTTATAAAATTAAAAATTCTAATTCTCCAAATTTAAGTTCTTTACCTTTAGCAGATAAGACTCCATGGAGGATTTTATAATAAATGTTAAAGTTTTAAATGGAGTATTTGGTCATAAATTTCTTGAAAACCCTGTCATTTTAAATAATAAATCAATTGATGATTTTAAATTTACTCAAGAAAAAATATTAGATTCTAATGAGGATACAAATCTCTTTTTAAATGTTAAAGATTTAACTGCCAAAGCTATTCAAACCGATGAAGGAATTGTAGTTTTAAAAAGGTCACAAGTAGCTATAAGTTCAAGAAAATTTGGATATAGTTCTTTAAGAGATAAATTGATAACTGATAAAATTATATCTACAAATTCATTAGGAGAATTATATTTTACTAAAAACTGTCCTTTTAGTAGTCCTTCGGCTGCTGCAGCTGTAATACTTGGTTATTCTGTTAATGGTCGCAATATCTGGAGAAATTCTGAAGGTAAATCTCTAAAAGAAATTGAAAATTATAATATCAAATAAAGCAGGCCTGTAAGCCGGATTCTGTTACTTAATTAAAATTAAGTACCTTATCATTTATCTGGGCGCAACATTGCTGTTACACTCTATCTGCCTACCCCCCGGCATCGGGCGGGCAGCCCTACATATAGCCGGTATACATGGCATTGCACCGCATAGAGTTTACCTGGTTTCACTACAGCATTACCTGTACATACTTTCTGTTGCACTTGTCCTCCCGCGCCTTGCGGCACAGTGACGGGCGTTACCCGCTATGCTGCCCTGTGGTGTCCGGACTTTCCTCCCCACATGCGTGGAGCGATAAGGCGGCCTGCGGGCGCAAAGATAGTCTTTCTTAGTCATAAAGGAAAAAGTCATAGAGTAAAAGTTAAGACCTGAGAAAAGGGTATCATTTTTTTTGACTTAATGACTTTTTCCTTAATGACTTTCTACTAATAATTGTTTAACATTTCATTGGCAGCACGCAAATGGTATTATCAGTAATTTTAATTCTATAAAACAAACTGATAATAAAAATACAGTATCATGGATAAACAAATGTATCATTATGCAACAGTTTCTAAAGCATTAGAAGAACTGGCACAAAAAGGATTTACTACAGATTTTAACCTGGAAGAAGACAGGATTATAAACAGCGATAATTTTGTTATAGAGCACATTTATAGATATGAAGGCGAAAGCGACCCGGGTGATGAAGCTACTGTTTACGGAGTTACCTCGGGTGAAGGTGAAAAAGGCGTGTTTGTGGCTAGCCAGGGCGCTTATGAAAATAGCAATGCAGCACGTAAACTGCTTGACATGACAATACAGGGCCGTAGCGAGAATTAATATACAGAATGAACCGGCTCCAGAAAAAGCTTGAAAAAATAGGTAACGACCCTAAAGTTACTGCCAAAGCCGTTGGCCTGCGCTACTGTTTAACGTCTGATAAAGGCTATTACAGAAAGCGGCATGCCAGCGGTTTTTCTTATAAAGATGAGAAAGGTAATACCGTAAAAGATAAAGAAATCTTAAACCGTATAAAAAATCTCGTCATCCCCCCGGCCTGGGAAAACGTGTGGATATCCCCCTACCCTAACGGCCATTTACAGGTAACCGGAATTGATACCAAAGGGCGCAAACAATACCGCTATCACCCAGATTGGAATAAAATACGCAACCAAAGCAAATTTTACCGCCTGCGCCGTTTTGCCGAAGCACTGCCAAATATACGCGCCCAGGTTGAAAAAGATTTGGCCCGCCGTGGCATGCCGTATGAAAAAGTAGTGGCATTAGTAGTAAAGCTTATAGAACTCACAAACATACGTATAGGTAATGATGCCTATAAAAAACTGTATGGTTCATTCGGGCTTACTACTTTAAGAGATAAACACGTAAAATTTAGCGGCAACCAGGTTACATTTGATTTTACCGGAAAAAAAGGCGTTAAACACAAAATTAAACTGCAAAGCCGCCGCATGGCCAATATGGTAAAAAAATGCCGCGACATTCCAGGATACGAACTGTTTCAGTATTATGATGATGACGGCACCCACCACTCTATAGGCTCAGCAGATGTTAACCATTATATCAAAGAAATTACGGGAGAAGACTTTACTGCCAAAGATTTTAGATCTTGGGCGGGTAGCCTTAATGCGCTGTGTGCTTTTCATGAAATTGGCGAACATACCAGCATTACCGATTGCAAAAAGAAGATTGTTAGCGTGTTAGACAGCGTTGCCAAAAAACTTGGCAATACCCGCACGGTTTGCAAAAAATATTACGTACATCCCACCGTTATCAGCGCTTATGAAAACGGGGCTATCTGGAACTATAATGTAACAGAGGCACAGGATACAATAGAACTCAACCCACAGGAAAAAATACTGATGGAATTACTCTCAACCGAAAAAATAGCCGAAGTTGTGGCTTAATCAATTTAAAATACAATAACATGTATTTTCTTGATTTTCAACATACCTCTATAATTTGGCATTGATAAATTTTCAAATTTTTAAATTTTCAAATCACAATTGTTATCTTTGCCCGTAATGGAACAGTTCATTGTATCAGCCCGTAAATACCGCCCGCAAACCTTTAAAGATGTTGTGGGGCAGCAGGCTATTACCAATACGTTGCTCAACGCTATAGAACACAACCATTTAGCACAAGCACTACTGTTTACAGGGCCGCGCGGTGTGGGTAAAACCACTTGTGCACGCATATTAGCCCGTAAAATAAACCAGGAAGGGTATGATGACCCCACTGAAGATTTTGCGTTTAATGTGTTTGAGCTGGATGCTGCCAGTAATAACTCGGTTGATGATATCCGTAACCTGATAGACCAGGTGCGTATACCACCCCAAACGGGTAAGTATAAAGTATATATTATAGACGAGGTACACATGCTCTCTCAGGCAGCGTTTAACGCTTTCCTCAAAACGTTGGAAGAGCCGCCACGCCATGCTATATTTATACTGGCTACTACCGAGAAGCATAAAATAATACCCACCATATTATCGCGTTGCCAGATATTTGATTTTAAACGTATAACCGTTAAAGATGCCAAAGAACATCTGGCAGAAGTAGCCCGTAGCCAAGGCATTACGTTTGAAGATGATGCTTTGCATATTATAGCCCAAAAGGCCGATGGTGCCATGCGCGATGCCCTTTCTATATTTGACCGCGTGGTGAGTTATTGCGGCACTAACCTTACACGGCAGGCAGTTACGGAGAACCTTAATGTACTAGACTATGAGTACTACATTAGGGTAACCGATCTGATTTTAAATAACCAAATTCCGGAATTACTGCTTGCTTACAATGAAATTTTGGCCAAAGGGTTTGATGGCCACCATTTTATAGCAGGGCTTGCCTCACATTTCAGGGATTTACTGGTATGCCAAAACCCGGCAACATTGGTTTTGCTGGAAGCCGGCGAAACCGCCCAGCAAATGTATGGGCAACAGGCTCAAAAAGCCAGCCAGCAATTTTTATTGCAGGGGATTGACTTGGCTAACGATTGTGACCTTAAATACAAAACAAGCCAGAACCAAAGACTTTTGGTTGAATTATGCCTTATGCAACTTGCCTCCATCACCTTTGATGGAGAAAAAAAAAAGCTAAAGGATTTATAATACCTCCGCATTACTACCAAGGTAATAACGCTACCGGTAGTAATTCGACTCCCCAACAACCTGTTGTGCAGCCATCTTTCGAACAGGAAAAAATAAAGCCATTACCTGTTAATGAGCTTGAGGTTGAAGCACCTAAAATTATATTGCCGCCAAAACCACAACCCAAAGATGATGGTACACCCAAAGTGTCAGCTTTTTCACTTTCCAGCATTAAACGCAAAAAAGAAATTGAGCAAAACCAAAAGGCATCGTCTTTAAAGCATGATGAGTTACCAAAAGAAGCGTTTAATGAAACGGATATGTTGTTGCAGTGGAATAAATTTGCACAGCGTATGAGTGATAACGGTCAAAAAATATTTGCTACCTACATGCAGATGAATGACCCTGTTTTGGCCAAAGACGGCTTTACCATAAAACTGGAGTTACCCAATGAGGGCAGTAAAGTAGATTTTGATAATAATAAACTGGAATTATTAGGGTACCTGCGCGGTAAACTGCACAACCATGATATTGTTATAGAAACTCATGTAAATGAGCAGGTAGCTATCCGTCATGCTTTTACCCCTGAAGAAAAATATGAAAAGCTGAAAACCCTAAATCCCGCAGTTGAAATATTACGAAAAATGTTTGACCTTGACATTTAATCTGTGTTATTATTTCTTACCTCGTTTACTTTTTGTAAAAATTCCTGTAACTTTTCATTTTTATTTAAGGCTAAAAATTGCGTAAGTAATATATGCATTTCATTCTGTATTATCCGGTCTTTATGCCCATAATCCCATATTGGGAGTATCGATGTTTTAAAAATAGTATCAAAATCCGGATATGTAATATATATATAGCTAATGCCTTTATCGTCCCGCAGAATATTTTCAGGGAAAAAGCAAAAGCGATACGCAAACAATTTGAATAAAGCCCTAAGTGCCAGTGCTGCTGTACCGGGGTCATTAATACCCGGGCTTAATGCCTTAATAGAAATTTCTGTAAGTTGCCTGAAACCATATAAAAAATTATTACTAATCGTTTCATCATCATGCAAATAAAGTGTTTCCTGTATTTTATTCACAAGGGTTTCATCCGGGTTAATATTAATTTCTAATATTGGGGTACCTTCTAATACAAAAGTTCCCGGAATAACCTTTATAAATATTTTAAAGTCATGCTCTTTACACAATTTCAGCAGGGCTTTATGCTCCACGCCTTCATACACTCCCGCAGTTGGAGCTTTAATTTTATATTCAAAACCTTTACCAGAAATTGCTACAGGCTCCCGTTCTGCCTGGCAAATATCTTTCAATGCTAGCAATGTAACACTATATATCCTGTCTATAATAACCTCATATTTTACAGATTGTGTTATATAGTGTAAAAAGTATATAAAAATAAAAATATCAACAATAGCCAAAAATATAAGGATATACGTGCTGATGGCCGGCACGTATATGCCTGAATTTATATCTCTTATCGTGCTCAGTAAAAAAAGTGCAAATACTATAGTACCAATATAAATACCTAAAACTACCTGCTGAAAACGGTTGCCAATAAGTTTATTCAGCACCCGGTTAGACATTTGCGAGGCTGCCTGGTTAAGTACAATCATTACCATAGAAAAGCTAAATACGGTAAGCGATAATATACCTGCGGCAACCACACCTATAATATTACGCGCTGTAGAAGCATCCTGTAAACTCAGCCAGGTCAACTGGCTTTTAAGGTGTTTACCGGTTTCAGAAAAATCAAACTCAATCAGCAATACAGAAATAATTAAAAATACCAGCGAAATAAAAGCAGGGTAAAATGCTATACTGTTTACAATACGGTTATAATTATTTCTTATCCAGAATTTAATCCTGCCTAATACATCACCCATAAATTATTAATTATATTTTTGTTGTTTGCAGCTAATAAAGTTACGTATTTTAGTAGCACTTTTCCTAACTAATTACAAATATACACTCCGTGCACCATCATTACGCTATATATAAACCTTACGGTTATTTAAGCCAGTTTATATACAATCTTAAACGCAAAAAAAAACTATTGGGAGAGATTTATCCGTTTCCCGATGGCACAATGGCTATAGGGAGGCTTGACGAAGACAGTGAAGGGCTACTGTTGCTAACCACAGATGGAATGATGAGTGAAATTGTACGTAGTAAAAATGTTGAAAAGGAGTATTATGCACAGGTAGATGGACTTATTACTGAAGAAGCCATCTCCTACCTTAAAAAAGGCGTAGAAATTGGCGTGAATGGAAGTAAATACACTACTTTACCATGTAAAGCATTTATTTTGCCTGGATCCCCTACCCTGCCGGAACGGAGTAAAAAAATACGTGATGAACGGCATGGGCCAACTTCATGGGTTTCTATAACTGTTACCGAGGGAAAATTCCGTCAGGTACGTAAAATGACATCTGCTGTAGGATTTCCTACGTTACGGCTTGTGAGGGTGCGCATTGGAAATATACATTTAGGAAGCCTGCAGCCGGGTAAAGTACAGGAATATACTGATTTTGATGTATAAAAAAATCCGGTTTGGGACGCCAAAACCGGATTTAATAAGTTACTATCTTTTATTACTGTGTAACCTCTTTTTTTCTGTGGTCAAACATATACATCCATAACATACGCGAAAGCCTGAAGTTAAATGTGCTTAGTAAAATGGCAACAACAGCTATAACACTTAGTAATATTTTTATTTCTGTAGAAAAAAACTGTACAATAGCTACAACAATAAGCATTTCGGCAACAGTAAGCCCATAGCTCACATACATTGCCCCGTAAAAGAAGCCGGGTTCTTTCAAAAATTTATGGTGGCATACGGCACAGTGTTCCTCCATTTTGGGAAGCTGAAATAATAGTGGGTTTCCTTTTGTTTTAAACACATGGCCCTCTCCACATACCGGGCATTTTTCCGTAATTATATCTTTAAATTGTGACATACCTAAAAGTTTTATACAAATGTAAGCCTGTTATATAAAACAGGCACTGGCATTTTTACCCTTTAATTTGCACTTTTAGGACATTTTAATATTTGAATCACGTTACCTCAATCGCATAATTTTTATTTCGCTATACTATATACCTGGATCAAATTACCCATTGATGATAATCCCCGTTTCTTCATTAAAAAAACATCAGTCGGGTACGCACACGAAATTTGGTTGAGAAAAAGCCCTTAATTTTTAATTACTCTGAAATTTGCAGTACCCTGATTAGTAGTTACAGACAAAACATAAATCCCAACGGCAATATTTTTTACATTAATCGTATCGGCATCTATAGAAAAGGAAAACAGTTCGCTTCCCTGAATATTGAAAATTTTTACTGATTCAACTGCAACACCCTGCGAAGCTTGAATTTTTATTAAATCTGTTGCCGGGTTAGGATATACAGCAAGCTTCGATTTTAAATTAAAGTCTTTTATACTATTAGTATTTTCTATCACGGTTGTGTTTACAGTGTTTGTAATAATAGGTTCATTATAGTCAAAATAGATTGCAGCCGTACCTTCAATAATATCTCCTACAGCAATTGAAGTTACAGGTTTTACCTTAAAAGCTATAAAACCATGGCTTCCGGGCTCATCATCGCTTTCGGCAGGAAGGTTGATGTCATTAAAGATAAACTCAACATGATTATTTTCAGAAATTTCAACATGATAATCATGACTGGCACTAACGGGACTGAAAGTTGTCCAATCTAATTTTTCATCAAGCACATCTTCAATACGTACTGTAATGGCGCTTGCTGTACCGGTATTCTGAAACCTGACAATATAATCTAAATAACCCGTGGCCTGATCCATAGTAATTGCATCACCCTGTACTACGGTTTTATCATTAGGGTCAAATGCATTTACAATAACCTGGTTAAATTCAAAACTGTTGTCATCAGGTGTATAATCATTAGTATTAGGGGTAACTGTTGCCGTAAAATTCAATATGTCGCCGCCATTTACGGTTGGAGGTGTAAAGGTTTGCATTACCAGGTTTATAACCCTACTCTCAAACGGCTGTAAAGTTGCTATGGTAAATCCAAGTTGTCCGGCAGTATTTGTAGCGGGGATTTGATCGGCATTTATAAAACTTTGGGCTGTTTCATCATATACCAGATTTACAGAAACGCCTGACACTGTTTGTGTACCTATATTTTCAACAACTAACTGATAGATTGCCTCAAAACCCGGGCGTGCTTCTGTAACCGGAATTATAATAACATTAATATCTTCAACAGCCTGATTGGCGGTAAGGCAAAAATCAAGCTGCTCTATATTACCAGAGCCGGAAAAAGTAACATTCTGCGAAGCAGGGCTTGCTGTAAAATAAGAAGGTATATTAAGCAATTGTACCGTATATGTATCTTCAAAAAGATTAATATTAAACTCTCCTTCTAACGAAGAAAGTGTAGAATATGTAAAAGTACCGTTATTTGCGGCAACTAAAATATTATCAATTATCATATCATCTGCATTACAGCCGTCGGCATTTTCATCAAAGCGTACATTTCCTGATATTGTATTGCCTATACATTGGGCACTTAATCCGTCACCGGAAATATTCCAGTTAAGTTGGTTGATGAGATAATTACGCACGCCTGCATCACAATATTTCAGGTTGTTGGCACCTAAGTATTTATTCTGTAAGCCCAATTGTGCAAACCTATATAATAAAGCATCATAATTATCTGTATCTAAGCCGCTGTAACCTAAAAAAGCTTGTGAGCTACCATAACCAAAATCAACATTTGTATTAAAATTCCAACCTGAAAGATCCTGGTTAAAATCCTGGGCATTTCTAAACATACCTGTCATGTTTGTTACATTGGAAACATCCCAGTTATCCAAAGGTTGATTAAAAGAATATGCCTGATAAAACATAGATGGCATCGCTGTTACATTTGATACATCCCAGCTGTTTAATGGCTGGTTAAAACTAGATGCATAATTAAACACATTAAACATTGAAGTAACATTAGATACATCCCAACTATCTAAAGGCTGATTAAACGCATATGCTTTATAAAACATTGAATCCATTAGTGTAAGGCTTGAAAGATCCCAGGAATTTATATTTTGATTAAAAACATCTGCATGCGCAAACATATCTGACATAGTTGTTACATTAGACACATCCCAGTTATCAAGAGGTTGATTAAATGAACTTGCATATACAAACATTCCATCCATATTTGTTACACTTGAAACATCCCAATTATTCAATGGCTGGTTAAAGGACATTGCAATTGCAAAGGCATTTTGCATTGTGGTAACATTAGATACATCCCAAGCATCAAGTGGTTGGTTAAATGCAGTTTGAGTAAATATATTTTTTATATTAGTGACATTAGAAATATTCCAATTATTTAAAGGTTGGTTAAATTCCGTAGCACTTGCAAATAATGATTCCATATTTACAACGTTAGAGACATCCCAGTTATTTATTGACTGGTTCAATGATGAGCAACCAGCAAACATATAGCTCATATCGGTAACCTGACTCAAGTCTGGGCTGTCAACAGCTGTAATAGTTAAATTAGGGCAATTTGAAAATGCGCTGTTCATGCTTGACCACTCCACATCGCCCCATTGCTCTATTGTCATAATTTTATCTGAACCAGAATAAAAATTAAACTTATTAAAATCACCTGAGATTGTTACTGTATAAGTACCGGGGCTAACATACTCATGAGATACTTGACCAGTTTGGTTATTTAAAATAACGCCATCACCAAAATTAATTGTGAAATCATTATTAGTACCATCTACAGGCACTATGATAGTAAGATCATCTGCTTCAACTTGCCAGGTTGTTATAAATGGCTCCTGAGCATTAACATAATAACTTGCAAATAATGCAATACAATAAAAGTAGAATTTTTTCATGGTTGTTGATTTTGGTGTGAAAATAGTAATTTTAACAATATAATTAACATAAACTTATAAAAAAACTACCTGCACTGACTTTAGAGAAGTATTGTAAGAATTTTTTTAAATATTATACATAAAACAGGGACTGGCATTTTTATGTCTTAATTTGTACTTTTAGGACATATTTATATATGTATGAAACAGGTTGCTATACTTGATATAAAGCAGTTTCCACGGCAAAGCAGCATTAACGGATTTTATGCCAACAAGCTAAAAGATCATCTTATTACAAGCCATAAAGATATTGTATTACCTCATTCACATAACTTCTATCTCGCCATACTATTTACACATGGTAGCGGCATACATGAGGTTGATTTCAGTATATATCATATTAAGCCGGGAAGCCTGTTTTTTTTAAATCCCGGTCAAACCCACCATTGGGAATTATCCGAAGATATTAACGGTTATGTGTTTTTCCATACACAGGAGTTTTATAATCTGGCATATACACAGGCAAACATAAACCAGTTTCCTTTTTTTTACAGCATGCACAATTTGCCCGTGCTTTACCCGGAAGGGGATTCGCTGCTTCATATCACATCTTTATTCAGGCAGGTATATGAAGAAAATCTCACAGAAAAAATATTAAAACAACAGCTCATATTAAACCTTATTAATCTAATATATATCCAAAGCACACGTATTTACCTCTTGCACAACCCTGCCGATGATATCAACAGAAATACGTATTATTTAAAATTCCGTAAATTAGAAAAATTGGTAGAAGAGTATTTTAAAACCGAAAAATCTCCTGCTTTTTATGCAGATAAACTCAACATCTCACCAAAACATTTAAACAGGATAACACAATCAGTTTCAGGTAAAACAGCGACAGATGTTATATTGGAGCGTGTATTACTCGAAGCCCGAAAAGAACTTGTGCTTCAAAAGAGAAATTTTAATGAAATTGCTTATGGCCTTGGCTATAATGATTATGCCTATTTTTCGAGGTTATTTAAAAATAAAACCGGCGAAACACCTTCGGTATTTTTATCACGGTATACTAAAGGCTGAGTAGTATATATCTATCGAAATTTCAGTACCTTTGCCCCTCAATTTTTTATAATGAGATTACACAGAAATTTAGTTTTTACGGTAATAGACTCGCTTGGCTTTATTTTTAATGAAGGTGAGTATGCCGATAAAGTAGTAGCGCGCGCACTAAAAAAAGATAAACGCTGGGGCAGTGCAGACCGCCGTTTTGTTGCCGAAACCATATATGAAATAGTACGCTGGAAACGCCTTTATTCTGAAATTGCCGAGGTAAAAGAACCTTATGACAGGGATAACCTTTGGCGCATTTTTGCCGTTTGGGCTGTATTGCGCGGCTATAAACTGCCAGACTGGAAATATTTTGAAGAAACACCGCTGCGCCGTATAAAAGGCAGGTTTGATGAGCTTAGTAAAATAAGAAAATTTAGGGAATCCATTCCGGATTGGATGGATGAACTTGGAGCTAAAGAGCTTGGAGAAAAAACCTGGGAGAAAGAACTTGCTGCACAAAATGAGCAGGCGCAGGTAATTTTACGCGTAAATACCCTTAAAACAACAAAACAAAAGCTCAGGGCAATTTTAATGGATAATGATATTGAAACATATTTTGATGATCAATATCCTGATGCCCTTATACTTAAAGAACGTGCCAACGTGTTTTTAACCCAGGCTTTTAAAGATGGCTTTTTTGAAGTACAGGATGCCTCATCGCAACTTGTAGCGCCATTTCTTGAAGTAGCGCCCGGTATGCGCGTGGTAGATACCTGTGCCGGTGCAGGAGGCAAAACACTACATATGGCATCTCTTATGGAAAATAAAGGCCAGCTTATTGCGATGGATTTATATGAGAGCAAGCTTAAGCAGCTTAAACTCCGCGCTAAACGCAATAGTGCATTTAATATAGAGTACCGCATTATAGATAGTACCAAAGTGATAAAAAAATTGCATGAAAAGGCAGACCGTGTTTTAATTGATGCCCCCTGCAGCGGACTTGGTGTTATGAAACGTAACCCGGACAGTAAGTGGAAACTGCAACCTGAATTTATTGACAACATAAAAAAAACACAGGCTGAAGTGCTTGAAAGTTACAGCAAAATAGTAAAACCAGGCGGCAAACTGGTATATGCAACCTGTTCGGTTTTGCCTTCTGAAAATCAGCAACAGGTAGAACGGTTTTTATCTACCGAAACAGGTAGTCAGTTCAAGTTTGTTAAAGACCGTAAAATTATGGCATCAGAGTCTGGTTTTGATGGTTTTTATATGGCACAATTAGAACGAAAGATATAACTACAACAGGTTAAATTACCGGCATTTTAAAAATTCATTTTAAATTTGCCGTCCAAAAATTAAATAATGAAAAAAATTTACACACTATCGGCCTTACTGTTTTCAGTAGCCGTATTAGCACAAATTCCGGCAGGATATTATGATGCTGCTACAGGTACCGGATATACCTTAAAAACCCAATTGCACAATATTATTAAAGATCATACAGACCAGGGCTACGGTGGGCTGTATGAAACCTATACAGCATCAGATAAAGATTTTTACTACGAAAATGACGGTACATTACTGGATATGTATTCAGAAAACCCTGACGGGGAAGATGCCTATGAATATACGTATGGCTCTGATGCACAGGATGACGGTAGTGGCGGTACCTCCGAAGGGCAAAAATTTAACCGTGAGCATATAATACCGCAATCTTATTTTAGCTCTCAATCTCCAATGCGCAGTGATGCTCATTTTGTTGTACCAACAGATAAATATGTAAATGCGCAACGCAACAACCTGCCTTTTGGCAAAGTGGCTACTGCAAATTACACCAGTACCAACGGCTCTAAAAGGGGGAGCAACTTAAACTCAGGCTATTCTGCCGGATATAGCGGTACCGTATTTGAGCCTATTGACGAATTTAAAGGCGATATTGCCCGTATGTTCTTTTATTTTGCTACACGCTATGAAGGGCAATTAACTGATTTTTATACCGCTACAGAGGCCACATCTACACAGGCCAAAGTGATGTTTGACGGTACAGAAGGGCATACTTTTTCTCCTACCTTTTTAAGTATATTACTTAGCTGGAATGCCCAGGATCCTGTAAGCCAGCGTGAAATTGACAGAAACAATGCAATATATGATCGCCAGGATAACAGAAACCCATATATAGACCACCCTGAATATGTAACAGCTGTTTGGGGCACAATAGCAGGAACTGGCGTTTATCAAACAATTAAAATTTCTGTTTACCCAAACCCGGTTACCAATGGCCAGGTAAATATTTCAACGGATGCAGTTCTTAATGAAATACAGCTAATAAATATTAATGGGCAACTGGTACAGGATATTAAAAATCCTAATTCTGTTAACCATACCTACACGATTACGTTAAGCGGAATAGCCAAAGGGTTTTATTTTATAAAGACTATCTCTGCAGATAAAACCAATACAGAAAAAATAATAGTAAACTAAATTGTTTCTATAAAATGATATACTAAACCTCCCTTTGGGAGGTTTTATTATTTATAAAGGTATATTTACTCAAACCAAACTGACATGAAGCTATTCAAAATAATCTTACTCTTTATTTTTGTTACTCCCTGTTTAGCGCAAAATGATAGTCTTATAACTACAATATCTTTAGTTAAAGTTGATAAGGTATACCGAGGCATCACTAATCAAATAAAAATTGCGGTACCAAACACAAAAACATTTACAGCTACTGCCCCAGGTATATTGAAAAAGATTGACAGCCTGGGAAATTACCATTGGAATGTTACATCAGTACCAGATGAAACAGCAACGATAAAAATTGATATGGTTTTGGCCGATGGTTTAAAAAAGCATGAAGAAATAGTTTTTAAAATAGCTGAAATAGCTGCTTCACAGGCAATACTAAAGAGCGACTTTCAGGATATTATTTACACAATGACACGTGAGCAGTTAGCAAATATTAAACTTGAAGTTGTAATACGTGACTTTTATTTTGAAATTGACGATAATCGCTTTGTAGAAAGTTATGAGATGACAATTCCAGATGAACCAACCTACATCATTCATAATGAAAATATTCCTGATGAGTTAAAGAATAAAATTTACTCATTACAAACAAATTCAGAAATCTTAATAAGCCATATCAGGCAGAACAACCCTCATGGTTATTGTTTATTGGGGTCTTTAGGATCAATCAAAATAATAATTAAAGACGCACCAAAGCCGTTAGATTTTGTTCCTGATTTAATAGTATCACAGCCTAAATCTAAATCGGTATACAGGGGAATTTCAAATGCATTAAAGATCAATGTACCGGATGTCAAAAGTTTTAAAATAACAGGTGATGGCAATTTAATAAGAACCGGATACAATAGCTATAACTGGAACGTAACTGGTGTATCTGCTGACAGGGCTTATCTTGATTTTGAAATCATTATGCCTAATGATTCTGTAATTCAGGATAGGTATCATTTTTATGTAAAAGACATTCCTGAGCCAATCACTCAGATAAACGGCTATGGGTGTAAAAAATGTCTTGTCGAAATGAATTTAAAAGAACTTGAGGAAGCTAAATTGACAATAGATTTTCAACAGGTAGATTTAGATATAATTCGTATGACTTATATACGGAGATTTGAAGTAGTATTTCCTGACGAAAGCAAGTCAGAAGTAGAAGGCTATAATTTTGACAAAAAAATATTGAAAAAAATCAAAGCTTTGCCATCTGGCTCAATTATTACTATAAATATTCTTGAATACAGAATCCCCGGAGTTTGTGGGTATTTAGTTAATATGCCTGGGCCCGTAAGAGTTTTACTAATTAACTAAATAAGTATAACAAACAATTTACTTACTTTATCGTTATAGCTATTTCAATTTATATACCTTTGCGGGCGTTTGTAAATACTGTTTTTTATGGCAATGACGGAATGTATTTCGGTTTTTGATATGCTTAAAATAGGCGTTGGCCCCTCCAGTTCACACACTCTTGGCCCCTGGCGTGGTGCTGAACGATTTTTAGGGGAACTGTATGATGAAGATATATTTAAGAGGGTAACACGTATTAAAGTTGACCTTTACGGTTCTCTTTCCCTTACCGGAAAAGGGCATGCTACAGATTTTGCCGTCATGTTAGGCCTAAGTGGGGCCGATCCCGAATATATCCCTGTTGAGGATATACATAATGTTATCGAAAATATCAGGCTTAAATCAGAATTACATCTGGGGAATAAAAAAACGATAAGTTTTGATATTTCCCAAGATATTATTTTTAACAGGGAGTTTTTACCTTTTCACGCTAACGGGTTTACATTTACTGCATATCACCCAAAAGGTGAATATACTTCTACTTATTATTCAATTGGCGGGGGCTTTGTTGTTACAGAAGAGCGTACTATTGCAAAAATAAAAGAAGAAATTAAACAATCTTTTCCTTACTTGGTAAACAATGCTACGGAGCTTTTAACGTATTGCCATGGTCTTAATAAAAGTATTAGCGAGGTAGTGTATGAAAACGAAAGATCACTTCGTTCAGAAAATGATATTCATCACGAACTTATGCGAATTTGGAATACCATGCTGGAATGTATGTACACCGGTTGCCATACCGAAGGTATATTGCCAGGCGGGCTTAATGTAAGGAGGCGTGCCTATGATATGCATCAAAAGCTTATTGGCCCCTTACCCTATTCATCCCCGCAGGAATGGTTGCAGGTAATACGTAAAACAGAGGTGAAGTTTAGACAAATACTAAAATGGGTAAGTTGCTTTGCGCTTGCCGTTAATGAAGTAAATGCTTCATTAGGCCGTGTGGTAACTGCTCCTACCAACGGTAGTGCGGGGGTTATACCTGCTGTATTAATGTATTATATTGTAATAGAAAACCACGAAGCAGATGAAAACCAGATCAAGCAATTTTTATTAGTAGCCGGAGAAATAGGAAGCATCTTTAAAAAAGGCGCTACTATAAGTGCTGCTATGGGTGGTTGCCAGGCAGAAATTGGCGTAAGTAGCGCTATGGCTGCAGCAGCGCTTTGCGAGGTTATGGGTGGCTCACCGGAACAGTGTCTTATGGCCGCTGAAATAGCCATGGAGCACCATTTGGGAATGACGTGCGACCCTATAGGTGGGCTCGTACAAATTCCTTGTATAGAACGCAATACCATGGGAGCCATAAAAGCTATAAACGCCACAGAACTTGCTTTAGAAACTGACCCGAGAAATGCAAAGGTCCCGTTAGATAAAGTAGTTAATACCATGTGGCAAACAGCAAAAGATATGAACAATAAATACAAAGAAACCAGCGAAGGTGGGCTTGCTGTTACTGTAAATAATGCAGACTGCTAAAAAAGCAGAGGAAAATATATAAAACAAAAAAGCAGGCTTAAATGCCTGCTTTTTAATTATGTAAGAATTTTTTATTTAGTTCTTAACAATTTTTTGAGTAGTTGAACCTTTATCAGATGATACAGTTACCATATAAATACCTTTAGCAAGGTCAGAAACATTTACGCTTGCATCAGAAACGCCTTCAAAAGCAGCAGTCCTTACAACACGGCCGTTTAGATCAGTAACAGAAATATTGTTGATAGCGCCACCATTTGATATATTAATTACATCTGTAGCTGGGTTTGGATAAACAGATACTGACGCTAAAGTATTATTTTTAACTGACGCTACGGCTGTAGATATTTGTATGTTATCAAAATATGCTTCACCTGCAAAATTATCATGTGAAATAACAAATTGTTCAACAATTGTAGCTCCAAATATACTTCCTGTATACACAGAATTATCATCAACAAAATATTCTATTGTACCATAAACATTATTTTGTACAACTTCTACATGATACCAAGTTTCAGGATTAAAGCTCACATTTTCAACAACAACATAATCTAAAGATTCTTCGTCTTCAGGATCTGTATAATCTAAAACTACCAAACTTCCATCAGCGGCAAATACAACTCGCGAACTAACAAACCCCTGTGTTGGAGACTGTGCTGAAAAATAAAAATTAGAATCTTCTTCAGCAAAAGAAGATGAATAAAAATCAAAAGAGTGAGTAATAACTTCTCCTGATTCATTAAATGTAGGACTAAAAGCTCCTAATGTAGCATGTGCTGTACCATTCTCAGGAACAAGTTTTAAAGAGTATGTACCCTCACTTGCTTGTTCATCATTAATTAAAAATGTTCCAGCAGATGCTGCTTGGGATATGCCCCAACCATTTTGTCCATCGATATCACCTGTTGTGAATCCCTCAGATGGTTCAAATGAAGTTTCCTGTGCCGTTACATTGAAAAAAGTGGCAGCAATTACTGCCCCAGTAAGTAGAATTTTTTTCATGATGATAATTTAAATTAATTTTTATCAAAAATAAAAAAATAATCATAACATAAGCATTATGATTATTTTTTTTTAGGTGTAAAAAATGTTTTTTTTGCTTCTTTTCTATAAAGAATTGATAATTAATTAATTTTTGATTATCTTTTTAGTTAATGTCCCATTGTCAGAGGTAATTGTAAGCATATAAACTCCCGCTGAAAGATCTGATATATTAAGTTTGGCTTCAGAAATTCCTTCAAAATTTACTGCTTTAACTGTACGTCCGTTAATATCTGTAAGGGCAAGGGTATTAATTCCAATATTTTTTGCTGAAATATTAATCATATTACTGGCAGGATTCGGGAATACCGAAAAAGCATCCACATCCAATTCTTTAATAGAGGCGAGAGAAGATACATTAATATCATCTAAAACAAATTGTGCCCCATCAACTCCACTATAATTAAAAGCTAAAATCGCAGATTGACCGCTATAATCAGATAGTGATACTTCTGCAGTAAAAGGGGTAAAAGAGTCTTCTGCAACAGTATAGGGTGACTGGGTTTCATCCCATATTTCTGTCCAGGTAGTACCTCCATCGGTTGAAATTGAAACGGTAAAATCATAATTATCATTTGGATCAATTGCCCAATAATAACTAAAAGACGCCATAAAACTTAATTGTCCAGCAGAAGGAACTGTAAATTCAGGAGATATAAGTGTTTCATCCTGGTCTACCAGAGCCTCATCATATTCCACCTGTACAGACTGCGCCCCTTCCAAAGGACCATCAGCATATAATTCCCATGTAAAATTTGTATTTGTCGATTCCAGATTCCATCCTTCAGGAGGAAAAGTTGTACCTTCAAAATTTTCGCTCAACTGGGCATTCATTGATGCTATTGAAGCAAATAAAAAAGCGCTAATAAGTAATTTTTTTTTCATGATGTATAATTTAATTTTAATCTAAAATAATAATAAAAAGTATTTCGAGCAATTTTTATTTAAAAATAATTAACAACATAACTCATAAATTAAAACTTAATCAGGCTTATTGTTGAACATAAATCAAATTAAAGCATAATCTGCTAAAACTAATGCAGCCATTGCTTCAACAATAGGTACAGCACGGGGTACAACGCATGGATCATGCCTTCCTTTACCCTGCATATCGGTAATCTGTCCTTTATTATTTATAGTCTGCTGTTTTTGCATTATGGTTGCAACAGGCTTAAATGCAACCCTGAAATAAATATCCATACCATTACTTATGCCTCCTTGTATACCACCGGAAAGATTGGTTTTAGTAGTGCCATCAGTGTTAAATAAATCATTATGCTCACTCCCTTTCATACGTGCGCCGCAAAATCCGCTTCCATATTCAAAACCCTTTACCGCATTAATAGAAAGCATTGCTTTACCAAGTTCTGCATGAAGTTTATCAAAAACAGGCTCTCCCAAACCTACAGGTACGTTTTGTATTACACATGTAATTGTGCCACCTACTGTATCTCCCTGTTTACGTATTTCTTTTATATAAGTCTCCATTTTTTCTGCTGTTTGTATATCCGGGCAGCGTACTGCATTAGATTCCGTTAAAGAAAAATCAAGTTCCTGATACGGTTTATTTATAAAAATATCCCCTACAGAAGACACAAATGCATTAATTTTAACCTCTGGAATAAGTTGTTTAGCAATAGTCCCCCCCACTACTCTGCTAATAGTTTCACGCGCAGAGCTCCGGCCCCCACCTCTATAATCTCTTATACCATATTTTTTATCATAAGTATAATCTGCATGAGAAGGGCGGTATACATCTTTTATATGGCTGTAATCAGTAGATTTTTGATTTGTATTATAGATAATGAAAGCTATTGGTGCCCCTGTAGTTTTACCTTCAAAAATACCACTTAAAAATTCAACTTCATCTGGCTCTTTACGCTGAGTAACAATAGAAGACTGGCCGGGGCGCCTCCTGTTAAGTTCATGTTGTATTGCCTCAAAGTCCAGTAAAACCCCCGCCGGGCATCCATCAATTATTCCTCCGATTGCAGGTCCATGCGATTCTCCAAACGTAGTTAATGTAAATCTTTTGCCAAATGTATTTCCTGCCATAATTTCTTGCTGTTAAAAAAAAGAAGTAAAGATACATAGATATGAAATAATTAGCTATCCTAACAAAATTAGAATTATTCCCATTTCCATAATTGGATTAGTATTTATTATTATTTAAAATAAATTGATTTTTATATTGAATAGCTCCTAAGGATTAAATCAACAAACCTAAAACTCTCCTGCTAATTTAATAATGAACTTTATTTTGTTAGATCCTTCAGTATTTAGAAGACTTTAAAAAAACTTATAAAGCGTAAGTATTCTCAAAATTTTACCTTTCAAAATGATATGTCATAGGAGTAATTACTTTACCAATTCTTAAAACAATTATAACTTTAAGATAAATACATGATATAATCAATCTACGTATTTTGCAGAAAACAACTTATGAAAAAACGTAACGTTGATGTAGTTGTAATTTCTGATGTACATTTAGGTACTTATGGGTGCCATGCAAAAGAATTGCTTGCCTATTTGGCAGATATAAAGCCAAAAACCCTGATTTTAAATGGTGATATAATTGATATATGGAATTTTAGAAAATCATATTTTCCAAAATCCCATTTAAAAGTTGTTAAGCGTCTGCTAAATTTTGCGGCCAAGGGTACTAAGGTATATTATATTACAGGCAATCATGATGAAATGCTTAGGAAATTTGCCGATACAGAAATGGGTAATTTTACTATAGTAAATAAAGTAGTGTTAGAGCTTGATGGAGAAAAAGCGTGGTTTTTTCATGGCGATATTTTTGATAATAGCGTGCATCATGCCAAATGGATAGCCAAACTTGGCGGTATAGGCTATGACTATCTCATACTACTTAACAGATTTATAAACTGGATTTTGGTAAAAATGGGGCGTGAGCCTTATTCCCTTTCAAAAAAAATTAAAGCAGGTGTAAAAAAAGCTGTAAAATTTATTTCGGACTTTGAAACTACCGCTGCTGAACTTGCCATTGAAAATAACTATACTTATGTTGTTTGTGGGCATATACATGAACCAAAAATAATTAAAAAACAAAATAAAAAAGGGGAGGTTTTGTATCTAAACTCTGGTGACTGGATAGAAAATCTTACAGCGCTCGAATATAATAAAGGGCAATGGAAGATGTATCAACATAGCAATGAAAAAGTAAAAGATGCAGAAATATATACTGATACTGAAACAGAATTTATTGATAACCCTCAACTTTTAGCAACTTTGTTATTTGATAAAAAATAAGTTATACTTTTTATTAAATGTTAGTTATATTAGCAAAAATTAATTAACTAACCTAATGAAAAACATCTTTATAACACTTTTTACTGTTTTTTTTCTACTATCATGTTCTGATAATGATAATGATAATAATGACAATAGTAATGAAACACAAAGTTACCTGCCTTTAAATAATGGTAAATACTGGGTTTACGATACTCAAACATCAAATGCTGCCGGCCGTGACTCTTTATATATAGCTAATGATACACTAATAGAAGGAAAGAGTTATAAGAAATTTAAAACTAAAAACACTCCTACTGGTTTTTATTCGGGTGCATTAAGTGGAAACGGAATAAGGCAAGAAGGAAGTAAGCTACTTGTTTCAGGAGGCACATCTGTAATCCTATCTGAAGAATTTCCCATATCCCTTGCGGTAAACGATTTTGTCCTTTTTGATGCTAATGCAACTGCAGGATCAATACTAAGCACCAAATCTGGTATGTTGGAGCAGCCTGTTGATGATATATATACTATTAAAATAGAATACGGCATGTCAAGCATGGCACAACAGGATAGACCAACATATACTACACCTGATGGTACTACTTATACAAATGTAAAAGTAGTAACTATAACACTAAATATCAAGATAACTGCTATTGTAACTGTTGACACATTTACCATACCTATAGAAATTATGCCTGCCCAGGACGCTTTAGTATCTACCCAGTATTATGCCGAAGGCGTTGGTGCTATACGTGTAGTGACTGATATAGATTATGAGCTTATAGATACTTCTTCACTCAATATTAATGTAACTGTGCCAGAATCAGGGTCGGAACATCAAGAGGAAGTATTAATAGATTATAATTGAGTTATGTTTAACAAAATCATAACTGTTAAAACTTTAACATAAACTTATTCTTACAAAAAGCTGATTTTATATTTGCCTTAGTTAACAATAACTCTATAACTATGAAAAAAGTAATTTTATCAGCTTTTATGCTTTTTGCATTAGCTTTAAGTGCACAGGCACAGGAAAGAAACGCATTAGGTTTACGATTGGGTGATAACGATGGATTTGGAGGTGAAATTTCATATCAGCGTACACTGGCATCGTCTAACCGTGTTGAACTTGATCTTGGCTGGCGCGACTCAAACCATTATGATGCCTTTAAACTTGCTGCCCTATACCAATGGGTAATGAATATTGAAGGTGGTTTTAACTGGTATGCCGGTGTTGGTGGCGGTGTAGGTTCATGGAGTTATAATAATGATGGCCCGGGGCCTTATCATGATGATGACAACGGAACCTTTGTATTTGTAGCAGGCGATCTGGGTATTGAATATAACTTTGATATCCCCCTACAGTTGTCACTGGATTTTAGGCCGGAACTTTATTTTAATGATGATTACGGGGGAGACAATTTTGGACCGGATATTGCTTTAGGTGTGCGTTTCCGTTTCTAAACAATATAAAACAAAAATAACATTAAGGGCTGCCTGTTTTATCAGCGGCCCTTTTAGCGTATATTAACTTTATAGTTAGCTTTCTCAATTTTTATATGTCTATTAAAAAGTATTAAACTGAAGAAATTGAAGTTTATATTTAATATACTGCACAGTATATTGAGCTTTAAGTAAATTATATTGTGCCATAAGCATTTGGTTTTTTGAAGTAGTAAAAACAATAGCTTCAACAAGGCCACTACTAAATTTAGCCTGTGTGGTTGTAAAAGACTTTTCGGCATATCGCCTTGTATCTTCCAGTTGATTTATCAATATCATATTTTGCCTTTTTTTTGCTTCTTCCTGCTCTATGGTCTGGCGTAGCTTTATTTTTTCCTTTTCGCTCTCAACCTGTCTTTTCTTATATTCAATTTTAGCAAGTTGTACGTCTCTACTTGTGCGAAGCCCATTAAATATTGGCACATTAACCTGAAAACCTATATAGTGATTTTTATTATCATTAATTTGTGTCCAGAAAGGGTTTACCTGCTGGCCACTGGCCTGGTTGAGTGGAAGGTAATAAAAAGAAGAATAGCTGTAAAAAGCATCTAAAGAAGGTAAATATTTATTTTTTTGAATTGTTACATCTTTTTTTGACATTTCAATTGCCAGGTTCGCTGCGCGTATAGACGGATAATTTTTAACTGTATTTTCAAAAACACTGGTTTCTATTTTCTCAGTCACTATTTTTTCTTCTACTTCAGCTAACAAAATATCATCCGGGTCAATATCTTCAACATTTAATAATTGTAATAGTGTAAGTTTTTGACTATAAAGTAACTGTTTTGTTTCTAAAATATTATTCTCTTCTTGTGAATAGCTTACTTTTATATCATACAAATCACTATTGGGTTTGCTGCCCAATGTTACCTCTTTCTCTATTCTGTTAAGGTTAAACGTTGCATTTTCAAATTGGTTTTGCTGAATTTTAAGCAGTTCCTGGGTATATAACACATTAAAATAATTTTCCAGTATAGATAAACAGTACTCCGCAGCCGTAGCTTCTTTATCTGCTGCTGCTTTTAAAACGGCAATTTTATTGCGCCTTGCTGTAGTAAATACATTAAAATCTAAAAGCGTTATGCCTGCATTAAGTGCAAAGTTATCAGATTGTATACTGGAGCTTATCCTGTTATTAGTTGCAGGGTCTATGGTTGAACCTACACTATAACTCTGGCTGGCCGAAAAGTCAACCTTAGGTAGATATTCCATAATAGGGCTACGGTGTGTAGTTTCGGCGCTAAGTATCTCAAGCTGGCGCAACTGAAAATCCGGGTTGTTTTTCTTCCCTGTTTCAATGCAATCCTGTAACGTCCATACTTCCTGAGATGTAGCACTACAAACAGTAAACCATAAAAGTATATATATAAATGCTTTGCCTTTCATAAATTGTAATGTGTAATAGCCTGCAGGAATGCGCGTTCCTGCAAGCCATTGATTAATAACTAACTTCAATTATTCGTATTTAAGATATTTCAATACATTGGCGTTTGTTGCAGCATAGGCCTTTGAAATAACAATTATAAGCGTTAAGGCAAGTAGAAATAGAAAACCTGTAATAAAAGGAGCATAAGAAATAGTAATTCTATAGGCAAAATTATCCAGCCATTTATCAAGCAATATCCATGCTGGTATCAAAGCAATAATAAAGCCCAGTATACAAAACAGCATATACTGCCAAGTCAATTCCTTTAAAAGCAGTATTGTATCTGCCCCCAGCGTTTTCCTTATAGCTATTTCTTTCATCCGCCGTTGTATGCTAAAAGAGGCTAAAGCAAATAAACCAAACAGAGAAATAAGTATAACCACTACGTTAAGTAACGAAAACACATTGCGCTGTTGTACATAATTCTCATAACTACGGGCAAAGTTTTTATCTACAAAACCATAATTAAAGGCGTAATCTGGGTCTACCTCCTCTACCCATAATTTTTCTATTCCTGCCAATGCAGACTCCATATGTTCCGGAGCCACTTTTACATAAATCTCATGACAGTTTTGCAATTGCCCGTTTTCAACCTTATACTGAAACAGCATCATTGGTAGTATTTTTATATTAGGACCAAACATGTGAAAGTCTTTTACTACGCCAACAATTTTTAGTTTTTTATCCTCCTGATAAGTAATATATTTATTAATGGGATTAGCTTCATTAAGCATCTTGGCAGCTGTTTCATTAATAATTACTGAATTAATAGTGTCAGATGCTATATTTTTAGATAAAAACCGCCCTTTCACCGTTTCTAATTTAAGTATCTCAGGAAGTTCAAAATCCATACCCATAATCTGTATGGCAATTGAGATATCTTTATAAGAAACTGTAGATTGCTGGTACGATCCTCCGCCTATTTTAAAACTACTTATGGCAACCTCATCTACACCCCTAATTTTAAGCATTTGTTCTTTAACCCTGCTGTAGTTACGGCTCATTTTCTGCCTGTATCCTTCTTCCCTGTAATTATAGGGGTTTCGGTAGTATACATCTACAATTTGTTTACCGTTAAAACCAAGGTCTTTTGTAGTGACGTATTTTATTTGTTGGTGCACTATATACGAGCCAATTATAAAAAAGAATGCTACAGCAAACTGCAGTACAAGCATTGCATTTCGTAACCATATTCCTTTTTTACTTCTTGAAAAATTTCCCCTCAGCACTTTTATAGTTTCAAACTTTGCAACATAAACCGCCGGAAATATGCCTGCCAAAAGCACTACTATTATAAAAATGGCAATAAGCTGAGTGTAAAATGTATTTTCATGAAGCTCAATATTTTTCCCCAGAAATATATTGTAATAGGGCAATGAAATTTCGACAATCATTAATGCACATAAAATAGAAAATGAAGTGGTTATTACAGTTTCAAAAATAAACTGCCGTATAATATTGTTTTTAGATGCTCCCAGTATTTTACGTATGCCTACTTCTTTAGCCCTTTTAATAGCATTTGCCGTAGCCAGGTTACTATAATTAACAATAGAAATTATGAGTATAAGCAAAGAGAGTCCCATCATAGTAAGCAGAAATTGGTAGTTGCCCCTGCCTTCTGCCGTGTCATTAACTTTTGACTTTAATCTCAGGTCTTTAAGCTGTTCCAGCGATACTTTTGTAACCCCATAACGTGTAATATACTCTTCCTTACTCATACCAGACTCTGCAATATTTTTTTTAACAGTATTTTCATAGTATAAGGCATCAATCTTTTCCCTCACCAAGGGTGCATCAGCAGGGTTTTTTAGTTTTATCAGCATGCCAAAACTAAACATGCCCCATCTTGTTTCTGTCTCTTTTAGTTTGGCCCCAATTGCATTAATAACAGCATCGGGTTCAAAAGAAGATTTACCCTTAATACTATAAACTCCCTTAACAACAAGGTTTTTATCACCATAGGTAATTTGCTTGTTAAGAGGGTCTTCATCTCCAAATATTGCTTTTGCAATACTCTCAGATATTGCTATACTGTTTGGGTTAAGTGCTGTGCTTGAACTGCCTTTTATAAACCTGAAAGGAAAAAAATTAAAAAAATTATTTTGGGCATCTGTTACCTTAGACAGCACAATCTTTTTTTCTTTATATTTTAGCACATCACTTTCATACCAGCCTGTTAAATAACAATACTCTTTTACCTGGGGCACTGATGCCGTAAGTGCCGGGCCTAAGGGTGCAGAGCTTGATCCCCACACTTTGTCCTCGCCTAAATCTGTAACTGTAAAAAAAACATTCTCCTTGTTGGGGTTCCAGGCATTATAACTATGTTCGTCATTCCAGTACAACATTGCAAAAATTAATCCTGCTACACCAAGGCTTAACCCAAGAATATTTAAAACATTAAAAATTTTATTATGTTTCAGGTGGTATAAATATAAGCTCAACCAGTTATGTATCATGGCTATTCGTATTTCAGATATTTAAGAATATTAACGCGCGTAGCAGCATAAGCCCTGGTTAACACCACAATAAGCGTAAGCAGCATTAATACAATAAAGCCAATAATAAATGGTATAAATGATATTGTTATTCTGTATGCAAAATTATCAAGCCACTTATTAAGCAGTAGCCATGCGGGTATAGTAGCAATTATAAACCCGGCAATGCAAAAAATAATATATTGCCCTGAAAGCTCCCTTAGCAGTACTTTAGTTTCGGCTCCTAATGTTTTACGTATAGCTATATCCCTCATTTTTAGTTGTATACTGTAAGAAGCTAAAGCAAACAGTCCAAACAGCGCTATGGCTATTACTACACCGTTAAGCAAAGAAAAAAGGTTTTTCTGGTCTATATACTCCTGATAGGTTTTTTGGTAATTTTTATCTACAAACGAATAGCTGAACGGGTACTCCAGGTCAACTTTAGAAGACCAGAATTTTTCTATATCACTCAAAGCAGGGGCCATCTCATCAGCAGAAATTTTCACATAGATTTTATTCAGGTTATAGGACATCCAGTCAATTGTCTTAAAGTGAAAGAATGACATAGGGGGTATTTTATTTTGGGGGCCAAACAAATGAAAATCTTTTACTACACCAACAATTTTAAGTTTTTCGCCATTCCATTCCACCGTTTTGCCTATGGGGTTTTTCTCGTTCATCATTTTTACAGCTGTTTCATTTACCAGCATATTATTTATGGTATCAGAAGAAAAATTTTCTGAAAGCTGTCTTCCCATAGCCATTTTTATATCCATCATCTCCAACATATCAAAATCAATAGCCATGTTTTGACTCTGTATAGTATTATCTTTATAGGAAAAGCTTGATGAAGAGTCAGACCCGCTTCCAAATGAAAATGCCGCGCCCGATACTTTTTCTACTCCTTTTATTTTTTTGAGCTCATCATATACAAGCCTGTAGTTATTATAAATAATATTAGGGTCATCATAAGAAACTTTCCGGTATATAATTTCAACAACCTGGTCACCTTTAAGTCCTAAATCTTTATTACTCATGTACTGAACCTGCTGATAAACTACATAAGAACCAATTATAAAAAATGTAGCAATTGCAAATTGCAGTACCAGCATACCATTACGTAGCCACACACCTTTTTTGCTTCTGCCAAAATTACCCCTGAGAACTTTTAACGTTTCAAAATTAGACACGTATACCGATGGGAAAATTCCAGCCAGTACCACAACAATAATAAATATGCATATAAGCTGAATATAGAACTGGCCGTTGCTTATTTCGAGTGTTTTTTTAAGAAATTCATTATAATAAGGCAGGGAAAGTTCTACAATAACAAGAGCCAGTAAAATAGCCATAGCTGTAATAAGAACTGTTTCAAAAACAAATTGCCGTATTATATTGCCTTTTGAGGCACCAAGTATTTTGCGCACCCCTACTTCTTTGGCTCTTTTAATAGCATTAGCCGTAGCCAGGTTTACATAATTTACTATAGAAAGTATAAGAATAAGTACCGAAAGGCCTGCCATAATAAGCAAAAACTGGTAATTGCCTTTTCCTTCGGGTGTGCCATCTACTACAGAATGTAGTCTAATTTTTGAAAGCGGCTCTAATATAACCGATATGGTGCCATACTTTTTAATATATTCAGCAGTAGAAAGCCCTTCTGCTTTAGCTAAAGGTTTCAGCCTATATTGTAAATATATATTATCAATCTTCTTTTTTACTATATTTAACTGTTCGGGTGTATGTGCTTTAACCATAAGGCCGAAGTTAAAATTACCCCATTGGTTTTCATTACCATTAAGCCTTGTTTCTTCCATCAGGTTAGTTACTGCCTCTGGCTCAAAAGAAGATTTGCCGGGTATCTTATAAACTCCCCTAACTATAAGTTTACGTCCGGAGTATATTATCTCTTTACCAACAGGGTCTTCATTTCCAAAAAGCCCTTCGGCAACCTTTTCTTCTATAACAATACTGTTATTGTCGGGCAGCGCGTTTTTTATATTGCCTTTTACAAATTCAAAAGGGAAAAACTCAAAAAAGTTTTTTTGTGTATCGGCTATATTTATCTGCGTCTTTTTTTCTCCATAGTGAATTATCTCATAATAGTACCAGTTATTAAAATAACAAAACGCTTCTATTTCAGGTATATCCTTCATGTATTTTGCCAGCGGATATACATTATGAGGCCATACCATGCCATTACCTAAATCAGAAGCAACAGTAAATACTTTATCTTTTTCCGGGTTCCACTGGTTATAACTTTGTTCTTCATTCCAGTATAATATGGCAAATATAAGTCCGGCTATACCAATGCTCAACCCTAAAGTATTAAGGGCTGTAAAAAACTTGTTTTTCTTTGCATTATATATAAATATTTTGAGCCAGTTTTTTAACATGATTGTATTATTTAAATGTTGATTTGATTGATGATTGAATTTTTTATATCATATTAATTAACTGGTAATCAAAACATCTACATTTCTGCTATTCTGCTTTTCGTTAAGTATCATACCATCCTTCATAAAAATAGTTCTTTGTGAAAATGAAGCATCATAATCAGAGTGGGTTACCATTAATATGGTAGCACCACTAGCATGTAAATCGGTTAACAGTTCCATTACCTCATTGCCATTTTTGCTATCAAGGTTTCCAGTAGGCTCATCGGCAAGAATTATTTTTGGGTCATTTACCAATGCCCTTGCTACTGCCGACCTTTGCTGCTGCCCACCCGATAGTTGCTGCGGATAGTGTTTTAGCCTGTGCGAAATACCCAAACGCTCAGCAATAGCCTCTACTCTTTTTTTTCTTTCAGCAGAAGGCACATTATTATATATAAGCGGTAGCTCTATATTATCATAAACCGAAAGTTCATCTATAAGGTTAAAGTTCTGAAATACAAAGCCTATATTTTCTTTTCGTATTCTGGCCTTCTCACCCTCACTTAGCCCGTTTATTTCTTTATCAAGTAGTTTGTAGCTTCCGCCAGAAGCTCCATCCAGTAAACCTATTATATTAAGCAGGGTAGATTTTCCACATCCCGATGCCCCCATTATAGTTACAAACTCGCCCTGTTTTATTTGTAATGTAATATCATTCAAGGCTTTTGTCTCAACTTCTTCTGTCCTGAATACCTTTGAAAGTTTCTCTATTTTTATCATAATTCTTTTTTTTAGCCCACAGCGTGTAGGTGTAATTGTTAACGATCCTTTTTTTGATTGATGATTAAAACTCCTTATTTAGTATAATTAATTTTCAAAATTTAATATTTCTACATCTTTATAATCTGTATAGCCTGACGTTACCACCTTCTCCCCTTTTTTAAGCCCACCAAGTACTTCATAATAAAGAGGGTTTTCCCTTCCCAATTCTATTTTGCGGCGTTCGGCACTGTTTCCGTTTACAACAAATATCCATTTTCCTGAAGTATCTTCATAAAAGCGGCCTTTGGATAACACCAAAGTCTTTTCTTTTTCAGAAAGTATTAGCCGTACACTAAAACTAAGCCCCTGCTGTAGCGTAAGCTCTTTATCCGTCATAAAATTAAGTTCTACGGTAAATCGTCCTTTTATAATTTCAGGGATTACCTTACTCACCACAACATCAATTACACTCCCTTTATGTTCAATCCTTCCCTTTTGATTTTGCGATATACGTGGAAGATAATACTCATCCACTTCAGCAACCAACTTATAACCCTTCATAACGTCTATCTTTCCTATATTATCTCCTGTGTTATAGTTTTTACCTAATACGGGTTCAAAAGAGGTAAGCCTGCCGGCAAGCGGGGCGGTAACCAAAAAGTTATTTTTATTTTTTCTTAATATACCAAGGCTTTTATACATAATAGCCTGCGATTGGGATATTTGCGATATTTGTATTTGGTTTGCCTGTTTCTCTTTTTGTATAGTTTGCTGTATTATACTTTTTCGCTCTTTTTGAAAGCGAAAATTTTCCTGTGTTTTTTCCCATTCATTTTTAGAGATAATTTCTTCATTATATAACTTTTCATGCAAATCATACTGGTTTTTAGCATCCTGATAATCATGGTCTATAGCAACAAGGTCTTTGGCCATACTAAGCTCCTGATTTCTTAAATCAAGTTTAGCTTTGCTAAGGTTATTTATTTGCTCTATTATAGAAGTTTCCTGTGTTACATAGCTCAACTCTGTATTTGGATTATATAACCTTGCCAGGGGCTGGCCTTTTTCTATAAGGTCTCCGTTTTCTACAAATATCTCCTGTATTGCCCCTCCTTCAATTACGTTAAGCAACATAGAATTTAATGGTTCTACTTTTGCCTGAAAAACTATAAAGTCTTCAAAATATTCTTTTTCTACAGTTTTAATAGTTATCTCCCCTTTCTCTACTGTTAAACTTCTCTTTTTGGTTAAGGCAGAATAAACAAAATATCCTAAAAGTAAAAAAGCAGGTATTACCAGTAACAGGTATTTATTTTTTTTACTTTTACGGTTAATGATGGTGTCCATATCAGGTTCTTTGGCATGTAAATAAGCAATTTCATGCCATACATTTAAAAAACATAATGTATTGTTAAACAAATAAATACAAATAAAAAATAATACCCTACTGTCCGAAATCGGACAGTGTTTGTCCGAAACCGCACAGTACATGAAAAAAACACAGGCCAACATAGTAATTATAGACGATAAAGAAGATATACTTTTTGCTGCAGAAATGGTTTTAAAGAAACATTTTGAACAGATTTTTGTAATGAGCGATCCAAAAAAAGCCATTCAGCTTCTGGCAGAAACCCCTATAGACGTAGTACTTTTAGATATGAATTATAGAATAGGTTTTGAAGATGGGCGCGAAGGTATTTACCTGCTTAAAGAAATTAAGACATTGTCACCCCAAACCATAGTAATACTGATGACTGCTTTTGGCCAGGTGGAAACCGCTGTTGAAGGCTTAAAACTGGGTGCTTTTGACTATATATTAAAGCCTTGGGATAATAATAAGTTGACAGAAACAGTTAAGTCAGCAGTTATTGAATACCGTCGCTCAAAAAGGCATACCCCTGTACCACCCCAAAAAACAGAATATTTTACAGGCAGGTCGATCGCTGGTAAACGCGCTTATGCTTTAGCAGAAAAAGTAGCAAAAACTGATGCCAATGTACTCATATTGGGCGAAAACGGTACTGGTAAATATGTAATGGCAAATTATATATACCAAAATTCTTTAAGGGCACAAGAGCCGTTTATACATGTTGATTTAGGCTCATTAAATGAAAATATTTTTGAAAGCGAACTTTTTGGCTATGCCAAAGGTGCCTTTACAGATGCAAAAACCGATACCCCGGGCAGGTTTGAGCTGGCCCACAAAGGCACTATATTTCTTGATGAAATAGGAAATGTACCGTTACACCTGCAATCTAAGCTGCTTCAGGTAATACAAAATAAACAGATAACGCGCTTAGGAGAGGCCAAACCCCGTACCGTTGATGTGCGTATAATAACTGCCACCAATGCAAACCTTAAACAACAAACTGCTTTAAAGCTTTTTAGGGAAGATTTATATTACCGTATTAATACTATGGAAATAGTGCTGCCACCGCTAAGAGAGCGCAAAGAAGACTTAGCGGGCCTTGCTTTATTTCTTTTAAATAAAATGGCTTATAAATATGGCCGTGAAAATGTAGTATTTTCTCCTGATGCAGTGGTGCAAATAGAAAAACATAGCTGGAACGGAAATATACGCGAAATGGAGAACCGCATTGAAAGGGCAGTAATTTTATGTGAAGATATAACTATTACAACAGCCGACCTTGACCTGGATGAAATAAGCATAGTAGATAACAGGCCAGACAGCCAACTTTCTGATATGGAGAAATCAGCGATAGAAAAAGCTTTAATTAAACATGATCATAATATAAGTAAAACCGCTGAAGAATTAGGTCTTTCCAGAGCCGCCCTGTATAGGCGCCTGGAAAAATATGCCATAGATAAAGATAAATTATGAAATCCTTCAAGTTATATCAACTATTTTTTTTGAGGTTAATACTTATAATAAGTATAGCCGGTACAGGTATTTTTACTTTTATAAAAAATCTCAATTATACATCATTTTTTTTTCTTGTAGTTTTTGTATTGTTATTTATCGAATTGTTCAATTTTATAAAAAATACCTATCTTTTTTATGATAAAACAATTATGGCCATGCTTAATAATGATTTTTCTGCCGATTTTTCTAAGCACAGCGATTTTGAAAATTATAAAAACTTGTTTAAGCTATATGATGTATTAAAATCCCGTGAGCATGAACAGTTAACCAAAGATGTTGTATACAGGTCTATTTTAGACAACATAGAAACCGGAGTGCTTATATTGCATAAAGCATCAAAAGAATGGGAAATATTTCAGATGAATGAATATTTTTCAACGCATTTTCAGGTACCCAAACTCTCAAAGTGGAACTACTTAAAAAATTATCTTCCTTCACTTTGTAATATAATAGAAGAACGATCTTTCCAAGACTTCCGTATCTCAGTTCAAATACGCACAGACACTTCAGAGCATCAAACTTATATGTTGCAAACCTCAAAAACTGTTATTTTTGAGCAGGAATATTATATCATTCTTTTAGACTCTATACAAAAAATCATTGCAAAAAAAGAAAAGGATGCCTGGATAAACCTCATGAAGGTAATATCTCATGAATTAATGAATTCTATTACCCCTATACGTTCGCTTACACAGAGCCTTAATGAATTTACACAACAGGATGCTCTTTCAACGGAAGATATAGAGGACATGAAGAACTGTGTTAATACAATGATACACCGCAGCGATCATCTTCAAAATTTTATTGAAAGTTACCGTAAACTGGCCATGCTACCTACTCCGAATAAAGAAAGGGTTGAGTTGAGTACATTAATAAATAACAGCCTTTCTGTAATGGTCCCATTATTAAAAAAAGCAGAGATTTCCATTACCACTACTATTACTAATACGCACTGGATAATGGGCGATGCTAACCAGCTTGAGCAGGTGATTATTAATTTGATAACTAACAGTATATACGCCCTTAAAAACAGCCAAATCAAAGAGATTAATATAATTACCCAGATAAAAAACAACCGCAACTTTATTATAATATCCGATACGGGCCATGGTGTAGATAAAGAAATTGAAGACAAAATTTTTCTGCCGTTTTTTACCACAAGGAGCGATGGAGCCGGTATAGGCCTTACTCTATCTAAAAATATTATTGAAGCTCATGGCGGTTACCTTAATTTTAAAAACTTTGATAAGAGTACTTCCTTTACAATCTGCCTCATTTAATCACCTGCTCCCCTATCGTTCCAATTACACAACCTCAACATGTCGATTCATTTTATAAAAAATTTCTTATATTTTCTTAATAATTAATATTTTATTTTATAATGCGCATTATATTCTTATTATCCCTATTTATACATGTTGTTTGTCAAGCACAAACAACAGAAAATGATACTTTGATTATTGTTAGAAAAAATCCCAAAAAGGGTTTTTACAGTGATTACATTTTATTCATCCCCAAAGAAACTCCGCTCAATAAAAAATTATTCCTTTTGGTAGAACCCAATAATACTGGTAAAACATCTGATAGTATATCCGTCCATAAACAATATGCAATTGATTTGGCTTCGGTAAGTTCGGTTGGTAATAATATTTCCACAATGCTTAAAATTCCTTTCTTGGTTCCTGTTTTCCCCAGACCTTCTTCAAAAGAATTAGTATACACCCATGCTTTAGACAGGGATGTAATACTGGAACAATCTGCTGAATATAAAAGACTTGACTTGCAGTTATTAGAAATGATTAATGACAGTAAAAGCATCTTGAGGACCATGAAAATAGAAGTTAGCAATAAAATATTCATGAATGGTTTTTCGGCTTCAGCTACATTTACAAATCGTTTCTCGTTTTTACACCCTGATAAAATAAAAGCATTAGCTATTGGTGGATTTAATGGCGAACTCATGCTGCCACAAGACAAAATCAATGGAATTGAACTCAATTACCCGCTTGGAATAAATGATTTTTTCAAACTATTCAATCAAAAATTTGATTCTGAAACATATAAATCTATCCCACAATTTATTTATATGGGACAACTAGATGAAAATGATGCTGTTCAATTTGATGATGCATATAGCCAAAATGAGCGCAACATAATTAATGCTAATATTGGCGATAACGTACAAAAAAGATATATACAATGTCAAAAAAATTATAAGCAGCATAACTTGAATGCAACATTTAAAAATTATCAAAACGTTGGACATTGGACAACTTCATCCATGAATTTTGAAGTGATAACATTCTTTTTCAATAAAATGAAGTAAACTATAAGAACAAAATAAAAAACCTGTAAATACGTAACTTGGAGATTGCCATTGTTTAATGTACTCTATAATGATATAAATGTGAATTGTGGTGGGCTGTAAGGGATCACAGCCGAACACCTTGTGTCCATTTTGACTCTATTTAATGAATGTCTCGTCCTGAATAGTGATACACAAAAAAGTATCGTATGAACAATTACTTAAAGCGTACCCAAAAAGATTATATACTTAGTTTCAAGCTAATGGTAAATATACGAATCTCATTGTCAAAATCCACATAACCTTCAGACTGAAAGAATAGTTTAATAAACAAAAAATAATAGCTTAGATAACAATTAATAGTTTTTCAAATTGGGCATCAAAAATACTTTATTAGCTATTGCAATTACAATGTTAAAACATAAGTAACTTTAAGGGAAGAATATCTTGCCATGGCCACTTTTGCTGATTACTATTTTTCCCTGCAATTGTTCCTTAATGCCATTTCGATATAATTGCGAAAACGTGCTGTTACCGCGTAATACCGGTAAATGTTCAAAGGGGATGGTCCTATACACAATAAAAAAGGGATAATCTTTCGACTATCCCTTAAAGCTATCATATTCTTTAATAATTCTTCACTGTATCTAATTATAAACTAAAAAAACACTAAGAAGTTATGATAAAATTTATTTTCGACTTGTATGTGCTAGTTTTCAAATTCGTCTTTAAAAAACTATATTTTAATTACTTTTATCGTTTTCTGGCTGCCGGTAGCCGATGTAAGTTTTACAAAATATACACCTGTTGCTAATCCTGAAAAAGAAACCTGAGACATGTTTGATCTCTCTTCTTTTAATAGTTGACCTGAAAGGCTGTAAACAGAAATATTATTGATGTTACTTGTATCTGATATTGTTAATATATCTTTTACCGGATTTGGATAAACACTCGCATTTGCAATTGAGAAATCCTGTGTTGCAAGAGAAGTTAACACCGCGCTTACTGCAAATAAATTAAATACGCTTTCAGACTCTGCCATAGTTGCAGATACACCCTCAAGCTGCTTTGACTGGTTAGCTTCAGCTACCGGAATAACAATCTGGAAAAGGTTAGGCGCATTGCCAAAGTTGTCAAGCTGGCCTGTAACAATATTGCCGCGGCCTATTGCTGTTGCAACCATTTCAAGGCCGGTGTTAGAAAACCATCCAGGTACAGTAAAATCTCCTGCTTCCTGGGTAGTGCCATCAGCAAAGTTAAGTGTTACATCTACGTTAGCACCGTTGCTTGATGTTACCAGAAGGTATACCGTTTCTGTAGCTTTAGGAGTAGTAAATGTTACTGTTCCTTCTGCCTCACCTGTGCTTAAACGCAACACATTGTTAGCAGTATAAGAACCAAATTGATAATCAGGACCCGGCGCCATATTATTTATAATTCCGTCTTCAGGTAAACCAAATGTTATAGGTGTATCTTCTGCCGTAAGCTGGAGGCCTTGTGAAATAAGTACATAATCAAAATCATCTACGTCGTTAGTTGTAGAAGTACTCATGGCGCCAACGCCGTTTGCAACAACATCATAGTTAAAACCCGATGCTATAGTAAGGAAATCTGAATTTTCAGGTGCTTGTGTTACTAAAAGCCCTGTTGCACCCATAAGGTTAAATACAGTTTCGTCGTTTTGTTTTGTAATAGTTACACCAGAAACCATTTTAGACTGGTTTTCTTCGCTTATCATAATTTCAATCTGAAACAGGTTTGGCGCATTGCCAAAATCGTCAAACTGGTTAGTTACAATATTAGCACGACCAACGCCAGTAGCCACCATAGGTAAACCTGAAGCCGAAAACCATCCCGGTACTGAATAAGTACCTATTTCCTGAGTAGTACCGTCAGAAAAATTAACGGTTCCTGTAACATCTGCTCCGTTGCTTGACGTTACCAGTAAAAACAGCTTCTCTAACGATTGCGCGTTTGAAAACTCTAAAGTACCCTCGCTGCCGATAGTGGTAAGACGAAGTGTATTGTTTGCCGAATACGACGCCAGCTGATACGTGTGTGGCGATGTAAGGTTTGAAATTACACCATTTTCAGGAAGCCCAAAAGTTATTGGTGTAGCATTTTCATCGAGTTGAAATCCTTGGGAAATAAAAACATAGTCAGCATTATCTGCATCGTTTGTTACAGTAGCGCTAAGTGGCCCTACTCCATTGGCAATGATATCTTCATTATACCCAGAGCTTACTGCCATGTGGGCAAAATTTTCGCCATCTACCATTTTGGTTTTCTTTGTTTTTGGTACCACTCTTATGTCACCAAAAGCGTGAACAGGAAAGGAAATTACTACTGCCACTATAAGGGCAATCATTTTTCCGGTTAAATTGTAATTTTTCATCATAAATATTTATTAGTTATTAATAAGATGGCGATAAAGGCATAAACAATCGCTGCTTTGTAAATCTTTGATAACAAAATTGTTTACAGCGATTGTTTTGTTCCCCTTTGCCAAGGTTTTCTTAATTTAATTGCAGTTCATGGTAATAGCTGTCTGCTGCCGGATCAAAAACAATACGTACTGTAAACGCATTGCCATTAAAGGCATCCGGAAATTTCCATGCGCCTTCCCACTGTGTTACCCCAGGTGCTAAAAAGTAAGTGTTATAGTATGATGCTGGCTGACTTCCGTTTGGCCGCACATTGTAAGCTGTATAACCCTCTATTACAGAGGCATTCATATCAGCATTATGGTAGCTACCAAGTGCGGCAGACTGTCCATCTAATTCAAAGTCAAAGCGATATCGTTCTTCTTCCCATGCTAACCACGACGGAGCTTCGGGAGCGCCTGGTGTAAGAAACTCAAAATAACCATTAGTGGCTTCAAACACGTGGTTGCCCACATAGGTTAGCTGTGCCTTATACAATTGATTTGCCATTATTATAAGCTGCACATTCTCAATTCTTTCAAAAGATATAGTGAGGTGCGTTAAGTCCATCCTTACCCGGTAAGCTCCTTCATCAAGCGTAAAAGCCGTAGGTTGGTTGCCAAATGTAATTTTGTTATCATCGTTAAGATGGTAAATAGATGCTGTCTCGGCATCGTTAGTGTTTGCAATATAATATTCCCCCCCTTTTAGGTAAGTGATAGATTCAAACATACCGGGGTCAAAATTATCGCCAGGCATTTGATTCGTTAGCTGTTTAAAAGCGACAGCGTTTGAAATATCCGCACCTTCTGTAGCTGATCCATAAATGTACATAAACTCAGGAAACGTAGCTAAACCTTCCGGCCTGGTAAGGGTAAGGGTAAACGTTTCTGAAAATTTTTGTACATAATAACTACTAGAGGCCTGTACCGTCCAGATAACCTGGCCTGTGCCCAACGGTGCAATACCGGCAGACTCTGCAATAACATTTAAATAGGCCTGGCTTAATGACAAGCTTGTCGCGGTGCCACTGTTATTAGAAACGGCTTTATATATAGGATCTGAAAAATCGCCACCTATCATATCAAAAAGCACTGTATACTGCACCAGGCCTCCATCTTTAGCCTGTGCCGGTGTCCATGAAAACGAAAGCGGTGTTCCGCTTTGAGTGTCTATAGTAACGGCAGCATTATTCAAAGGTGTAACCAGATTGCCCGTTTCAGCTATTTCTGGTTGAAGCCCATTGTTGTCGTCATCTGAGCAGGAAGAGCTGCTTATAGCGACAATTAGAGTTAAAAACACATAAATTATTTTTTTCATGGGTTCATATTTAAAATTAAACACGTTTCTCTAAATCGATTTAGTAAAAGATAGGCAATAATCCCAAATTATCAGGTACAAATGTTTGCACATTGTAAACTTAATAGATTATGGGATATATTTTGCGTATTCAACAAATTTTTATGTACTTTTTTTTGTTAAATAAAATTATTATGCTTTGTGGCGCAAGTAGAGGCATAAAAATTTACTTGATAAATGACTTTACAACCAGTGCAGGTTTATCACTCTTATTCTTTATTATATAGTGATTGCAAGCTGCTGGTATAATAAATGTTTCGGCATAGGCAAAAACTGCACTTTCACCATTAACAATAATTTCGATATGCTCTCCTTCTACCAGGCTAAGTACATGAGCTTTCTGATTAGTAGCAACCCTAACTTCTGTACCAATACTATACCTGTGCACATCATACAAATGGTTAGCGTGTGTAGGTAAATGTTCCAGCGTCCAGTCATCGCCCGTTTCAATTACTTCAGGTGAAGATATTAACTCGGCGCTTACCCTGTCGCCTTTGCGCTCAAAGTCAAGATTTTCCATTCCCCTGTCTATATTTATAGGGCGTGGCTTGCCATCCATATCAAGGCGTACCCAGTCATACATTTTAAATGTATAGATGTAAGGGGTTGCACTTATTTCGAGTACCAAGTTGTTTTCTCCTGATCCGTGTATTGTACCGGGAGGGATAAGGTACAAGTCGTGCTTATTAGCCTTAAATGCCTGTACATAATCATTAATATTAAGGGCAACCGCATTATCGGCACTGTGTTCTAAAGCCTGCTTGAACGCATCGGGGTTAATATTTTCCTGAAAGCCAAGGTATACCAGTGCGTCGTCTTTTTTATCGAGTATATAGTAGGTTTCTTCCTGGGTTATTGATTCGCCAAAATGCTGCTTCATGTATTCCATCTGAGGGTGGCATTGTATAGAAAGGTTGCCCCCGTCAAACGTGTCCAGAAAATCAAAACGGATGGGAAATTCATATTTATAGGTATCAAAGTCAGTACCTAATACATTCTTGCCAGCATTGTACATTAAAAAATCAAATGAATACTCCAGCAATATACCTGCGCTCTCTATAATGATACCGTTTTCCGGCACAATAAGCTCAAAAGACCATGCATAATTAGGTACATCTTTTTCAAGCCCCTCTATTTTATCTTTTATCCAGCTACCACCCCACACACCAGGTTCAAACCAAGGCCTTACCCGTATAGGACTTTTGGAAAGCTTAGCAATGCTGTCGCGCCATGTGTTTCCGGTGGTCCAGGTGATTTCATCTGTGCGTTGCCCATCTACAAGGTAATCAATAGCTGTTTTAATATTGTTTTTATGCTTATTAAGCACTAACCAATCTATAAAGTAAAAGCGCTTGTACATTTTTTTAGGGTCAAAGGCATCGCCGGCGCCCAGGTTCGTAACCGAACCTGCCCTTGATCTGAATTGTATTTCGTTTTTACTAATATCAAAATAAACCATTTTGGCCTCTACCGGAAGCATATGCGCGCCTATACCATAGTATATTACCATACCACCCTCATGCTGTGGGCTGCACAGTTCATTAAGTGCAGAAGCGTTATAAAAGTCGCTAAGCTCAAGGGTTGTTATTTTACCAAACACAGGATCGTCGCCGCCTAAAAAAGGAGCAATCATTTCATCAATTTCATGCTTTGGCTTAAGCGCGCTTTCTATATTAATCCAGGTAGGTTCCTGTCCCATCGCTAAAAAAGCATCATTAAGCTGTTGTTTTACATCATCAAAACGTATACCTACATATCCGTCTATTTTAACGCATTTATATTGGGCAAGTTCTTTTGCCAGGGTATCATAACCAATAGTTATTGTACCATCCGGAATAGAAAATACCGGATAAATATCATATCCGCTTACCGATGGCTTGTTAGTAACCGGCAATTGAAACTGGCTTGTCTCCCTGATTTTTGTTTGTGTAGTCTCCATTATTATTTTATTCTTCATTTAAATACAACGATGCCCTTCCATACGCTTCTACTAAAGCAGCCTGATGTAGCAGCCAGTAATACCTGCCCGGGTTGTTACCAGACCAGTCTTCATAAAACTGCCCCTGACTGTTCCTTGCATGATCCCATGCATAATCGAGGTTATTGATAAATACCTGAACGTACTGGTCGGCCTGCGGAACATGTTCGGTAAGCCTTATATACGATGTCATTAATTCTGTATTAAACCACGAATCGTTAGCCGGGTAAAATAACCTGTCGTTACGCACGCTGGTCCACTCTGAAAATGCCGACTGCGCCGTAGCCGTAGCCTGTGTAATATACAACTGATCTCCTGTTATTTCAAAAAGGTCTACAGCCGCCATAATCATCATCGCCGCATTATACGTCCATTTTGTGGCATCAATTTGCTGTGTAGTTATGTGCTTGCTGTTATAATACAGGTTATCTCCAGGATCGCGAAGTGTGTTGTAATTCCATAAATATGTTCTCTTAGCAAAATTAAGATACACAGGGTTATTAGTAAGCTTATACAACTCTGCCGTAACAAATGATGCATATGCTGTGGTATTAGCCGCTTTTATACAGTTAGGTCCGGAGTTACAACCGGCGCTCTGCCCTTCAAACCAGTACAGGCCACCACCCAGCACATCATCTTCGCCAGACATTATAAACTCTGCAACAGAAATTGCGCGCTCCAGATAAAAGGGGCTGTTTGTGTTTTTATAAGCATCAATAAGCTCCATGGCAACAATGGCACTGTCATCATAATAATGGTCGGTACTTTGTATAGCTGTCACATAAGCTTGGTAGGTAGGCAAATTTGGCCTGCTATCGTAATATGCCTCAAGGCCGCCAAATTCCTTATTTAAAATTGCCTCATCATAGCCCAGCTCAAACAATACATTTCCAGCGGTTAGCATACCCACATAGGGCCATAAATAGCTGTACTGGTTGTTGTCTCCGCTCTGCGCAGGAAAGTTTTCGCGGTACAAATCACCTATGGCATAGTGCGTTTGTATCATATCATAAGTAAGTTTTGCCCTTTCTTTATAGCTAATTGAGGTACCTGTAGTATCTGTGCCCTCGCCATTATTAATCATTTGTTCTTCGGGAGACGGGTAGTCGTTACACCCAAAACACGCGAAAGCGAAAGCTAATGCTAAAACTACAACATTCATCATTTTTGTTTTCATAATCATTAATTGTTTCTTATTACCAGTTAGGATTTTGCGAAAGGTTTGGATTAATATCTCTTTCGCTCAGTGGTATAGGCCATAAATAATGCCTCGCTTCATTAAATGTTCTAAAATCAACCCTTATATAGCCATTATCTTCCGGGCTTAAATCAGTTTTAATACCATGCGCCCAGCCATTTAGCACTTCATCAGCAATTCTCCACCTGCGGATATCAAAAAAGCGGTGGCCTGCCTCAAATGCCAGCTCTACCCTTCTTTCATTTCTTACCAGCTGTGTTAATTCTGCCTGGGTGCCGCCAGGATATTCCAACGCGCTTGCTTCAAGGCCCGCACGCTGTCGGATAGCTCCTATAGTCATATCCCAGTCTGCCTGGCTAAATGTGCCCAACGCTATCTTAGCCTCGGCATAGTTTAGCAATACTTCGGCATAGCGTATTAAAATGAGGTTTGTGCCTGAATAGATTTGGTTTCTGGCCTGGTTATCATAAAATTTATTTACATAATACCCTGTAGGAGTAGAATTTGACGAAAAGTTTAAGCCATCGGGCGATGATCCGGGTGTGGTATTAATGGTAACCTGAGCACCACTGAAATTTGTAAGGACCGTACCATTATGTATTATTGATGCCGATAACCTGGGATCCCTATTTGCATAAGGGTTTAGCTCGTTATAACCCGAAGCAGGGTTGTCTATTGGCAATCCGTTAATCATGGTATAGGCATCTACCAACTCCTGCAGCGGAGAAAAGTTTGCATACCCGCCTAATGATGGTGGTATTAGTGAATATTGTATATCATGCTCCCTATTGGTAGGTATATATTGCAAGCTTAGTATAATTTCAGAGTTTACCTCATTAGCCTGTTTAAATAAATTTGCATAGTTGCCAAATAAAGAATACTGCCCTATAAGCTGCTCTGATAGTGCCGCTGCCTGGGCATAATCTTCATTATATAAATGTACCCTGGCTTTAAACGCTATCGCTGCGCCTTTGGTTATCCTGCCCGATTCGGTAGCAGGATAGCTCTGTGGCAGTTCTTCTATAGCCTGTTCCAGTTCGCTGTATATAAAATCAAGCACCTCCTGCTTTGGTGTACGGGTTAGCACCAATGCCTGCTCAATACTTATTTCATCAAGCACTAATGGCACATCGCCGTAAAGCTCTATAAGGTAAAAATAATGCCACGCACGTATAAACCTCCCCTGCCCCTTATAGGCGGTACGGTTTGTTTCGGTAATATCGGTAACATCATCTATATTATTAAAGAAAATATTAGCGCGGCGGATGCCCTCGTACCTTGCAGACCAGAAACCGGTAACAACACTGTTAGAGGGATCGTAGTTTCCGCTGCCAATATTGCGGTAATCTTCACGGCCTTTGCTATACGCATCATCAGATAAAGCACTAAGAAATAAATAAGTATCATCATCCATCAAATCAGCATACATTGAGTTTAAGAAAATACGGGCATCTTCATCCGTTTTCCAGAAATTCAATTCGCTTTGAGAATCTACCGGTGCTAAGTCAAGGTCAGACGAACAACCAAAAATCACCAGTAAAATAAACGTCAGTACAGTATATTTTTTCATAATCATTTTTTTTAAAAATTCACGTTTAACCCCAGAGACCATACCCTTGCTACAGGATATGCCCTGCCACTGGCATCTACGGCTTCCGGGTCTACACCAAATTTTGTAAGTGGGCTTACCGTAAGCAGGTTAAAGCCAGTGGCATATATTTTAAAGCTCTCTATACCGGCAAAAGGTATATCTTCTCTTGTAAGCGTATAGCCCAACTGTACATTTTTTAACCTTAAGTACTGCGCATTATGTATATAAAAATCAGAGCGTGCGGCATTATTTATAGATTCTGAACCTACGGTAAGGCGCGGGTAAGAAGCATCAAGGTTATTGGGTGTCCAGCGGTCCAGGTGGCTTTCTAACACAGGACCTTCATTATTGTTATGAAATGCCTCTACTATTTCTCCCCTAAGCCACTGCTGCCTTTTTCCTACACCTTGTATAAAGAATGAAAAGTCCCAATGTTTATAGTTAATGTCATAGGTAAACCCATAAGTATATCTTGGGAACGCGTTGCCAAAAATAAATCTGTCGTTTTCATAATCAATTTTACCGTCGTTGTTACGGTCTACATACCTAATATCGCCCGGTTTTACGCTGGTGGCAAATATAGGCGTGGCACTTTGCGCAACTTCTTCTGCAGAGTTATAAAATCCGTCAGACCAAAGCGCGTAGTATGAGTTAATAGGATAACCCTCTTTGAGTATTGTTTGCACGTCAGAACCATTTATGTATTCTCTGCCCCTGAAGTTCTCAACAATATTTTGGGTATCAGAGATATTGAATTTTACTCCATGGTTAAAATCGCCGGTTTGAAACCTGTAGCCGGCAGAAATATCCCAGCCCTTGTTGCTAACCGACCCGGCGTTTTGAAAGGGCTGACCCAAACCGTAAGTAGCAGGCACAGGAAGTTGCAGCAATATATCTTCGGTAAGGTTCTCAAATACGTCAAACGACAGATCCAGTTTCTTATTGAAGAAAGAGAAGTCTACGCCGATGTTTTTCATCGTAGTAGTTTCCCATGTACGGTTACCGTTAGACACCGAGTAATATGCCCCCTGTGCAGAACCTCCGCCAAACGAGTAAACATTACTAGACGTACTTACTAAACTCTGGTAGCCATAAAGGTCGTTTATATCCTGGTTACCTACCTGGCCCCATGACGCCCTCACTTTTGCAAAAGAAACAATATCTTTAAGTGGTGCAAAAAAGGCTTCTTCGCTTACCACCCATCCTGCAGAAACAGAAGGGAAAACACCCCAGCGGTTTTCGGTAGAGAAACGCGAAGAACCGTCATACCTTAAATTAGCCTCAAACAAATACCTGTCGGAGAAATTATATCCCAGCCTGCCAAAAAATGAACTGATAGACCATTCGTTACCAGACCCGTAAGTACCATTTCGCTGTAATTCCTGTGTGTTATTAATTACTCCGAAGTTATTGCCCGGTACATTAAGGCCAGTTACTCCAAAAAACTCTGTTTTAGAAGTTTCTGACGATGTACCTGCCATTATATCAAAATTATGCTTTTCTGCAAATGTTTTTTTGTACGTAGCCGTAAGATACGGGTTGATGTACAGGGTACGGCTGTAGCTATCGGAAACCGAGTTTTGATTGTTGCCACCCCCAGGATAAACATAGGCAATAGAGCGGCGGAACTGGTGCATTTTATTACTTACCACATTACCTCCAATTACACCATGCAATACTAAATTCTTTATCGGTTCATAATCAAGGGTAAAAGTAGCCAGTACCTCATCATTTTGATATCTTGTAGACCCGCCCTCTTTTAACTGCGCAAGCGGGTTAGAGTTACTGCCGCTCACAAGGGTATAATTTCCGTCTTCGTCTATTATATTATATATAGGCGGTGTACGCACGGTAGGTTCTATAATAAAATCAGTATAATAAGCATGGTCCTTTATGTCATTTCGGGCAAACGACATACGACCGCCAACCTTAAGTTTATCATTTACAATTTTATCAAAGTTCATCCTTGCATTATACCTTTGATAGCCGTAGTCAGGCCCCTTAAACATACTCTCCTGGTCTACATAACCTAATGAAGCCATGTAGCTAAGTCCATTATCGGAACCACTTAGTGAAAGGTTATGGCTGGATTGCATTGCAAAATCTTTATATAAAGCCTCGTTCCAGTTTACATTAGGACCGTTTTCTTTAAAGCCTAATATCTGCTCCTGGGTAAACGCCGGCGCCATACCTGAGTTTACAAGTGCTTCATTTCGCAGGGTAGCATACTGCCATGAATTAGCAAACTTAGGGAAGTTAGTAGCTTCCTGCATGCCAAACATGGTTGAGTATACAAACTTAGGTTTACCTTCTTTACCGCTCTTAGTAGTTACAAGTATTACCCCGCTTGCAGCACGGGATCCATATATAGATGCAGATGCGGCATCTTTAAGGATAGAAATACTTTGTATATCGTTAGGGTTAATATTGTTTAACGAACCGGGAACACCATCTACCACTACCAGCGGTGTATTACCGTTTATAGTGTTTACACCACGGATATTGATAGATGATACTGAGCCCGGTGCCGAAGTATTTTGCTGTATAATAAGTCCAGATGCCTCACCCTGTAAGGCTTGGTATGCATTGACAACCGGCTTTCCGTCGATATCCGAAGCACTAATTTCGCTTACCGCACCGGTCAGGTTTACTTTTTTCTTGGTTCCGAAACCAACAATCACCACGTCATCAAGCTGGTTCACATCGGCATCCAATACGATGTTAACAGTCGTTTGATTTTCTACCGTTACTCTTTTTGATGCGTATCCTATATATGATACTATAAGAACGGCAGGAGTTGTAGTTAACTGAATTTGAAAACTACCATCAATGTCGCTGGTTGCAGCGTTCGATGTTCCTTGTTCTACAACAGATGCTCCCGGCAACGGGCCATTAGCATCGGCTATAGACCCACTTAACTTACGGTTTTGCGCATTTGCCACAAATCCGAGGAAAAAGAGGATGACCAATAATTTGAGTTGTTTTTTTAGCATGGCTATATCGATTAAGTACATATGTTTGAACATATGTAAAATTATAAAAAAAATATACACTTGAAAATTTTAATCAATTATTTTTCAACAATTATTAAAAAATAATTACATTATTTAAATATGTTGCTTTAACACGTGGATTTAACAACATTAACAGCAAAACTTACATAATTTTCAGCGTAGGTAAAAGTTCGTCGTAGTAAGCGTCATCAAGCAATAATGCGCCACCTATTATCGCAGCTTCTTCACCAAACTTTGAAACATATATCTCTATATCAGGTAATGCCTCAGTAAGTGACGGGCCAAAAAAAGAATACGCTTTAGATATATTTCCGCCTATTACCAAGACTTCGGCACCAAACTTTTGAAGATAAGGGAGTAAAAACTGCCCTAACTCTTTACCAAGCCAGTTAAATACCGGCTGTACATTAGGATCTGTATCGACAAGGCCGCAGAGTGCCTGAACATTTTTTACTGAGTTACCGGATAAAGTAGTATAGTATTTTAGTATTCCGCGCGTTGAAAATACATCATCTGCAAACTGGCCGTTATGCTGCTGGTTGTATAAAAATCCGCCTTTAGGCAACAGCTCGCCATCCAGTACAGGCTGCCCGTTTACAACAAACGACGAACCAAAACCCGTACCTAATGTTATTGCCACTGTCCTGGTGTAAGCCGATGCTTTACCTATACGCGTTTCGGCAACCGAAAATGCGGTAGCATCGTTTATAAACCTTACTTTTGAAGGATCTATTTCTAAACGTGCCGCAAGTTCGTTCCTTACGTTTACATCAAACAATGCGTCGAGCTTATCTACATTCTGCATCTTACTTATACCGTTGTAATAATCAAAAGGGCCCGGCATGGCAATACCAATACCTTGTATTTCCGAAATGCTTCTAGACGCAATCGATTTCGAAATTACATCAAACCAAGCGTCTAAAATTTCACCTTTAGGTGCGTGCGCATTTACCTTTGCAAAGGCAAGTGAGTCTTCGATAATATGATTGTTTGAATGTTCAAACATACCACTTGTTATGTGGCTTCCGCCGATGTCAACTCCTATACTATACATGTTATTTTCTTATTTCTATTGAATATGTAAACTTATCGTTACGGTAGTAACCTATATTGTATTCTAACGGCCTGTCTCCCGGATCCAGCACAAAACGCTCCCTTATTAAAATAGGCTCATCTTTATCTATACCTAAAACTGTAGCAAATTTGCCTGCCCTACCCGCCTTTATTTTCTCACGGGATACAGACGGCGTCCAAAGGTAATCCTGCTCTAATATTTCGTATAACGGCCTCTGGAAATCTTCCTTGCCCGTTAACCCTATACGTGGCTGAAAGTAACTTTCAAAAAACACAAAAGGCTCATCAGTTCCTTTTAACCTGCTTAACTTCAAAATCTTAGTATCAACGTCAATATTCAGAAAATTGGCTATCTTTTGGTTTACCGTAGTCCATTCTACCTCAAGCTTAAGGTTTTTAAATGGTATACCCATTGAGCTCATCTCCTGCGTAAAACTGTGCCATTCGCTAAGGTTAGTCGTAATGTCCTTAGACGCAACCTTGGTACCAACACCCTTTTTCCTGGTAATTAAACCCTCATTTTCAAGCTTGTTTGCCGCCTGCCTGATGGTATTGCGTGATACTCCTAAGCGTTGCGACAGTTCCACCTCCCTGGGCAAGAACGCGCCGTTCTTGTATTCTGCCAAATCAATTAATGAACGCAAAAGTTGCTCCACCTGAATATGGAGCGGTACAGGGCTATAATGATCTATTTTTAGTTCCAAGAGCGAAATTTTGAATGTTTGTCCTTTTGTAGGAACAAAGCAAAAATACGAATATAAATTTAATATTCTAAAGTTATACTTTTCGCTATACAAATTTTAAGCAAACCATTTTCAATCCCCATACCACCACCATAAAAACAGAACAGCTTAAATTAATGAAACAGTTACACCGTCTTTTAAAGTACCTGTCGCATTATATTCTTTGCCGTTAATTAAAACTCTCGCATTTATTTTATTAATTTCCTTGCTGCTGTCTCTTTTTCCGGACTTGTCTTTAAGCTTGATGATTACTTTTTTACCTTTAGTTTGCGCAACAAAGTTAAGAAGGCCGTAATCTCCTTTTTTATACTCTAAACCATCATACCCGTCAATATACAGTTGCCCGGCTGCTTTACCATCCTTGTCTAAGCACACTAATAACGTTAGCGTATCAAAAGAGTTTTCATTAGTATTCTGTATCACGTTGCCTAACGGGAGTATGCTGCCGCCTTTTACTTTAATAGTAGCCTGGTACTTATCTTCCAAATCACCATCAATAAGGCTGAATTTTTCCCATATGCCGGCAGGAAGGTTTGGATTTTTAGCAAAAGCAGGGATTACCAAAAGGTTTTCGCCTACAAGAAACACCTGCTCTTCTGCCCTAAGGCGTGCATCTTTAGTGTCGGCAAAAAACACAGGAGCCATAACCGGTAAGCCTGTGGTGCTCGATTTGTAAAAACTTGTATACAAATAAGGCAGCAGGCGGTAACGGCGCTCTAAGGCAATGCGCGACGACACCTCTATTTCAGGGCCGTAAGCCCAGGGCTCCTTATTGTTTGTACCCGCGCAGGCATGGCCCCGGGCAAATGGCATAAATACACCAAAACTAATCCAGTTAGCCCACAACTCGCCACTAGTGTTTCCTAAAAACCCGCCAATATCCGGCCCGTTAAAAGGCTGCCCGGAAAGCCCCAGCGTAATAGACATGGGAACCGAGAGTTTTAAATGTTCCCAACTTGCATAGTTATCTCCTGTCCAGGTGGCGGCATAGCGATGCCCCCCTAATAAATTAGAACGCGTAAGCAAAAACGGCCTTTTGTTAGGGTTTGCTGCGGTTATGCCATTATAAGATGCTTCTACCATTAGCCTGCCGTAGGCGTTATGGTAGAGCAGGTGCGGTCCCTCAGGCAAGTTACCCCCTCCCCTGTGCACATTGTCAGACGGCATGGTACCCAGCCGCTCACTTTCAGGTATATCACTTTCAAAAACAGCGGGTTCGTTTACATCATTCCACACGCCATCTATACCGGTAGCAAGAAAATTTTTGTACAGGCCTGCCCACCACTCCCTCGTTCTGGGCATCGAATAGTCAGGAAAAGCGCAATAGCCCGGCCATACCTGTCCCTGATATTCTTTGCCATTGCTTCTTTTTACCCAAACATCATTTTTTGAACCGGACTGATAAACACTGTAGGTAGTATCGGCCTTTACACCGGGATCTATCATATACACCGCCTTAAACCCTTTGTCATGCAAATAGCTGTTGAGTTTTGTAGGATTGGGAAATCTTTTTTTATCAAAGGTAAATACTTTGTAACCGTCCATATAGTCAATGTCCATCCAGATAACGTCGCACGGCAATTTCTTTGCCCTAAATGTGTCAGCTATCTCCTTTACCCGTGTTTCGCTGTCGTAAGAAAAGCGGCACTGGTGGTACCCCAATGTCCACCTGGCGGGCATTTTCATAGTCCCGGTAAGTTCTGCCAATCCCTTTAAAACCTCCTGTGGAGACGCGCGGTCTATAATAAAAATACGAAATAATGCTCCCTCGGTATTAAATATAATGGCATCAGAATTTGTATGAAGCTCAGCCTTCCAGGATGTATCAAATAATACTCCAAAGGAGGTACCATCCTTTCGTACCCCCATCACCCACGGGTGGCTCTGGTACAGGCGCTTACCACCCTCAACGCTGTAAGCGCCGGTATCCGTATTCCATAACTTGATAGACTGGCCATTTCGCAACAGTGGACCAGTAACCTCCCCCCCACCATATAAGCTTATTTCTCCATTTAAGCTTAAACGGGCGCTTGCCTTATTATTTTCAAACGAAATTTCGGGCACCAGCGTCCATGATGAAGGCATAGTTCCTTTAACTACAGGCTCATTTTCTAAAATAAGCGAAGGCGTTTTATTTTTGTCGAAACCTGTAGGTACAAACATTACTATATTGTCTCCTACCAGTGTTTTACTTTGTATGGTAACCGCTTTTTGGGCAGTTCCGCTCAGCACGGTAACTGCCGTTATAACAAAAGCAATACTGTTTTTAAATTTCATATTTATCACTTTTTATTGGCCAACATACCCGAGCTAATCGTGTATATTGCGCCGTTAAGGTTAAATGGATTCTTTAAAGTTTAAAAGTACCTGGCTGTAACACCAGGTACTTCAAACCCAATTATAAAAAAATAACCCAAATTTTCATTTTGTTTTAACTTCCAGTGTACCGCCTTCAGAAAAAAGTGTGTGCGGAATAAAATACCCATTTACTTTTTTTCCGTTAAGGAATATCTCCTTTAAATTGCGGGTTTTTCCACTGTTTGTAATCGTAAACTTTTTGCCCTGTCCGGTAGTCCATTCTACCTTGTCAAATACAGAAACAGTTACTATGTACTCAGTATCAGCCGGTGACAACGGGTAAAGCCCCAGGGAAGCCCACACATACCATGATGACATTTCGCCTGCATCATCCATACCGCTCATTGCCAGCCCTTCAGGACCTATGCCATACATTGTAGCCAAAACTTCATCAATAATTTTTTGAGATTTTTCGGGCTTACCCACAAAGTGATATGAAAAAGGCGACTCGTGTGCCGGTTGGTTGCCATGGCAGTACTGGCCTATAAAACCGGAAATATTCCAGGCAATGTATTCAGGATTCCACGGTTTGGTAAAAAACGTATCGAGCTTTTGTTCAAAGGGCTTTTCACCCCCGTACAGCTTTACCAGCCCTTCCATATCCTGTGGCACATAAAACGACACATTCCATGCATTTGCCTCACGGTACATATACTCATAATACGGATATTCCGGGTTAAACGGTGTTATCCAGCTGCCATCTTCAAGCCTTCCTCTCATAAAATTTGTCGACTTGTCGAATACATTTGCATAATTTTTTGAGCGTTTAGAAAGATCTTTATAATGCTCTCCATCCTTCATTTCTTTTGCTAATAGTGAAAGTGCATAGTCGTCATAAGCATATTCCAGCGTTTTTGTAACGCCGGCCTTTCCTTTGCTTTCTACGTTCGGATTTTTAATGTCCGGGTCGGATATATAGCCTTTTTTGATATACTCGGCTATAAAAGGGCGCGTTCCCCCCTCTATATAGGCATTATTGATTAAAAGTTCGTAGGCTTTCTTTACATCATAATTCCGTATACCGCGGGCATAAGAACCGGCGATAAAAGACGCCGCGTGGTCTCCGTGGAAAAAAGTTGGCATAAAGCCTTTAATCTCGCCTTTGTTTATCATCGAATTGATCACATCATTAGTTACCTCCGGCGAAAAAATGCTCAGCAGCACCAGCTTGTTCCTGTAATCGTCCCAAAGTGAAGGCAAGGTATAGTACCTGTAATTTTCTTTTCTTGTTTTGCCGGCATCATCCGTAAACTCTCCGTTAACGTCACTCCTCAAGGCAGGCCATAAAAACGACCTGTAAAGCATGCTGTAAAACATTTTATTCTGTGCTTCGGTACCGCCCTGTACTTTAATTTTGTCTAAAAGGGTTTCCCACTCTGAATCGCCCTGCGCTTTAATTTCATCAAAGCTTTTACCGGCGGCTTCAGCCTTAAGGTTTTCGGCAGCGTTTTCAACACTCACAAAAGACAAGCCTATTTTTAAGGTTACCGGGCCCGCGCCATCTTTTACAGACACCAGGGCATAGCCATCGCTTTTACCCGCCTTCACGCTTTCGATATCCTGAATATCAGTGCTTACTGTTGCATAAAAATATACTTTTTCTCCACCTGTCCTTTGGTAGCCGCTAATACCGTCTTTACCCACCTGTTGTATCTGCCAGTCGTTAACATGGTTATTGGCTTTCCCAAGGTCAAAAAGTATCCTGCGCCCTTTATTGTTTTTAAAGGTATATTCGTGTATACCACACCTGAGCGTGGAAGTAAGCCTTACCTGAACATCATAACTTTGAAGGTATACCTGATAGTACGCCGGGCTTGCTTTTTCGTTATCATGGTTAAATTCCGACTTAAACGGATAAGATGCGTCGGCAGGAACCGGAAGTACCGGGATGTGACATAAATTCCAATGCCCTTTATTAGTATGCGTAAAGCTTACTATTTCCTTCATTTCATACTCGTAGCCTGCGCCGGAGCCGTACTTTGTCATGGGGCTGAGCTGTACCATAGCATTAGGCACAGATGAACCCGGAAACACCAACCCTGCCCACACACGCATATCGGCTGGCGGGGTATACCCTATAATTTTAGTATCTAATAGGGGTGCTGTACCTATAAAAGGGTTTACCAGCGTGGTAAGCTTTTTAGTAGTTTGGGCTGCCGCCGGCATCATAATTCCCGCAGAAAGGCATAATCCCATAAGGGCAAAATGTATCCTGCTTTTAAAATAATTCATAATAATAGTATTAAATTTAAGATGCTAACAACAATGGATTTTTTTTATAGGTATTCCACAGCAACTCTCCAAACAGTGTGTTTGTCCACGCAAACCACGCCCTGGTAAAGTTTTTAGCATCGTCTTTATGAAAAGACTCGTGCATAAAGCCAGTATCGCCATGGCTGGCTTTTAGCATTTTTATACAGTCTTTAATCTCATCATTATTATTGCTGGTCATAGCCCTCATTATGATAGCCATCGGCCAAATCATGTCCATACCTACGTGGGGGCCTCCTATGCCTTCGGCAACCTTTCCTTTAAAGAAAAACGGGTTATCGGTAGAAAGTATAAACTTTCTTGTATTCTGGTAAATGGTATCGTTAACATCTATAGCATTAAGGTAAGGCAATGCCAACAGGCTTGGCACATTTGCATCGTCCATTAGCAGGTGGTTACCAAAACCATCTACTTCAAACGCATAGATATCGCCATATTTTTTATGGTTAACAATGCCGTATTTTTTTATCGCTGCATCTACCTCTGCACTTAAGGCTTCCAGTTCTTTTGCGGTAGCTTCATCTTTTTTGATAGTACGCATCATTTCTGCCGCCTGCTTCATGCTCACTACGAGAAAGAAGTTTGACGGTATGAGAAACGAAAACACGGTAGCATCATCACTCGGCCTGAATGCAGAACACACCAGCCCCACCGGGTTTACCGGATAGCCGTAGCCTTTAAGCGGCCTGGTATCTGTTGCAAACTGTGTTGTCCTTTGAAACGAGTACGGGTTTTTTCCTGTTTTTTCCTGCTGGCTTTTAAATACCTGCAAGGTTGTTTTAATGGCTTTTACCCAGTTAGCATCAAATGGAGTGGTGTCGCCAGTATTTTTCCAGTAGTTGTAGGCCAGCCTTATAGGGTAGCAAAGTGAATCTATTTCATATTTACGCTCGTGAACGCCGGGCTTCATATCAGTATGGTCTGTTGACCACTCGCCTTTTTTTTGCGGGTCGTTATAAAATGCATTTGCATATGGGTCTTTTAGCACATACTCTGTTTGCCTGTTTATAACGCCTGCAATAAGGTTTTTAAGTTTTTTATCCTTGCCAGCAAAGGCCATGTAAGGCCATACCTGCGCAGAGCTGTCGCGTAACCACATCGCATCAATATCGCCCGTTATTACATAGGTATCAGGCTTACCGTTTTTATCAGAATAGGTTACTGTGGTATCCAGCGTATTAGGAAAACAGTTATTAAACAGCCAAGCCAGTTCTTTGTCTTTTACATTTTTTTGAAACTCTTCTATGGTCTTTTCAACCAGCATACTTTCAAAATTCCGTTTATTTTTAGGGGTTCTTACCACTGGAAAATCTTTTATCGCCATGCCGGGCGTAGCCGAAAACAATTCTGAAGGATTTATCAGTGTAAGGCTACTTAGTAATGCTGTATTTTCTAAAAACTTTCTTCTTTCCATTATTATTACAAGTTTATGCTTAAGCTATTTTTCGTTTGTGAGTGAGTAGGGTAAATCTTCTATCTTTATTTCCCTGGTGGTATCGGGTGTGTCGGTCATTTTTAAATCAATTACCGCACCATTAGTAAGGTCGTCATGGCTTAGCCAAAGCTTAGTATAGGGTTTACCGTTTAAGGCAGCCGATTTTATATAACGGTTAGCATCGCTGTTATCCGGGGCATTAATGATTACCTGCTTACCATTGTGCAGCTTTAACGTAACCTTTTTAAACAGGGGCGCTCCCATAACATACTGATTTGTTGCCGGGGTAACGGGGTAAAAGCCCATAGCCGAAAAAACATACCATGCCGAGGTTTGCCCGTTATCTTCGTCTCCGCAATAACCGTCGGCACCCGGGTTGTACAGCCTGTTAAGCGATTCCCTTACCCAATATTGCGCCTGCCAGGGTTTGCCTGCGTGGTTATATAGGTAAATCATGTGTTGTATGGGCTGGTTGCCGTGGGCATATTGGCCCATATTTGCAACCTGCATTTCCCTCATTTCATGAATAAAGCCGCCGTTAAAGCTGTTGTTGAACACCGGTGGCATTTTAAACACGCTGTCCAGCTGCCTTGCAAATACTTCCTTACCACCCATAAGGTTGATAAGGCCCTGCACATCATGAAAAACAGACCAAGTGTAATGCCAGCTGTTGCCCTCGGTAAAACCTTCGCCCCAACGTATAGGGTCAAACGGTTCCATAAATTTACCTGACGACATTTTTCCCCTCATCAGGTTATGTTGCGGGTCGAAAATGTTTTTGTAATTAAGGCTGCGTTTTTTATAAAGTTCGATTTCTTTTTTAGGACGTTTGAGCGCTTTTGCAAGCTGATAGATGGCAAAGTCATCATAAGCATACTCTAATGTACGCGCAGCGCTCTCGTTTACCACATCATATGGCACATAGCCCAGCTTGTTGTATTCGTTTACACCTACCCTGCCTACTGCCTTAAGCGGCCCGGCATTGTTTGCGCCATGCAGTACCGCCTCATATAACGTGTTGATATCATAGCCTGCCTTGCCACCAAGCTTAAGGTAAGCATCAGATACTATAGAAGCAGAGTTATTCCCTATCATGATATCCCGTAAACCGGGGCTTGCCCATTCGGGAAGCCAGTCGCTCTCTTTGTAGGCGTTAACCAGCCCTTCCTGCATTTTTGCATTCACTTCAGGATATATAAGGTTAAGCAATGGGAACAATGACCTGAAGGTATCCCAAAAGCCTGTATCTGTATACATATAGCCAGGTAAAACTTTGCCATTATACGGGCTATAGTGTACTGCATTGCCATTCTCATCGTACTCATAAAACATACGCGGAAACAGCAGCGAGCGATACAGGCACGAATAAAAAGTAGTGTTTTGCACAGCAGTGCCCCCTACCGGAACAATCCGACTAAGGTTATCATTCCAGGCGTCTTTCCCTTGCTGTTTTACATTATCAAAGCTTAGTGCTTTAACTTCTTTAAGGTTACGTTCAGCCTGCTCCTGACTGATAAAAGATGACGCTACTATTGCATTAACCTTTTCGCCTGCTTTAGTTTTAAAGCCTATAACAGCGCCGGTATGGTTACCGGTAACTTCGGGCTGGTCGCCCAAATTGTCTCCGTTAAAGGTGGCCGTGGACGTAAAGGGTTTATCAAAAACAATTACAAAGTAATTTTTAAAGTTAGCAGGTACCCCTCCACTATTCTTTGTACTATAGCCTATAATTTTATTTTCACCGGGAATTATTTTTATATATGATCCGTTATCAAACGCATCTATTACCACATACGCCTGGTCTGTTTCAGGAAATGTAAACCTGAAACGGGCGGCCCTTTCGGTAGGTGTAATTTCGGTGGTAACGTTATGCTCTGCCAAGTATACCTTGTAGTAGTAGGGTGTTACTTCTTCCGCTTTATGAGAAAACCAGCTTTGTCTTTCGTCTTCCTTAAACTTTCGGCTACCCGTTATCGGCATGATTGAAAATTGCCCGTAATCATTCATCCATGGTGATGGCTGGTGCGTTTGCTTAAACCCTTTTATCTGGTTAGAGGCATAGGTATAGGCCCAGCCATCGCCCATTTTACCGGTTTGCGGTGTCCAAAAATTCATCCCCCAGGGGCGTGCTATTGCCGGATACACATTGCCATTGCTTAATTCATGCCGGGAGTCGGTACCCATTAACGGGTTTACCCAGTCTACCGGTGTCCTGGCATCGGCAGCCTTTACAAGATCTGCCTGCTGTGCAAATACCGTTGTAACAGGCACCAAGATGAAAAAAAATAACACAATTATTTTTCTCAAAATTATTCGCTTATACTGTTAATAACCTCTTTGTTTACTTTATTTACCCGCTGGAAATCCATTTTATCTACCTTACGGTCGTAGGTCATAAAGCCATTTACTTCGCCTTCAACATCTGTAGTCTGGGTATAAACTGCAGCAGAAAAACCAGCTTTGGCGAGTTTTTTAAGTTCTTCGGCATATTTTACATAAAGGTCGGTAGTCTCGGTAGTATTTTTAAATTGGGTATACCCCCAGTTTCGGTCAGTTTGCCATAGGTGACCTTCTACCGGAAGGCCTATTCCGCCATATTCGCCCAGCACCGTTACGCGCCTTGCGTCATATAATGGCATTTTTGGGTCCGGATAGTGGTGTATGTCCAGTATATCAGCGGTTTGAAAATGGTTGCCCCCGCTTGCTGAGTTTACAAGCCGGGTAGGGTCATAATTTTTTGTCCACTCCGCTATTTCAACTGTTTTAAACTGTCCCCATGCCTCATTAAACGGTACCCATACCGCAATACATGGATACGGATACAGGTTGTCTAAAATTTCTTTCCACTCCTTTCTGTAAATCGCTTCAGATTCCGCGGTTCTTTTAAGCTCGTTACCATCAAAATACTTGTGCATTTGCCATATAGGGTTGTCATCGCCACTTGGCATATCCTGCCATACCAGTATACCCATCCTGTCGCAATGGGTGTACCAGCGTTGCGGCTCTACTTTAACGTGCTTGCGTATCATGTTAAAACCTAATTCTTTAGTTTTAACAATATCGTATTTCAGGGCTTCGTCAGACGGAGCAGTGTACAGGCCATCGGGCCACCAGCCCTGGTCTAACGGGCCAAAATGAAAATAATCTTTGTTGTTAAGCTGCATCCTTACAATGCCCTGCTCATCTCTTTTTGTAGAAATTTTGCGCATTGCAAAATAACTTTTAACCTCATCTACCGCTTTTCCTGATGAAAGCAGCTTAACTTTTATATCATACAAGTATGGGCTTTCCGGTGACCATAGTTTTGGATTTTTCAGCACAATGTCTACTGCCTGGCCGGCTACAGCCTTACCCGACGCAACAGGCTTGTTGTCCTGCATTACGGTTACTTCTATGACATCTCCGGCAGATGTACCTTCTGTTTGCGTTGCAATACTTATTGTGTTACGGTCAATGTCGGCCGTTGGCCTTACAGCCTTAATATATTTTTTGTTTACGGGTTCCAGCCACACAGTTTGCCAGATGCCTGTAACAGGTGTGTACCATATGCCTTCAGGTTTTTTTACCTGCTTGCCTCTTGGCTGCGGGCCGTCATTAGTTGGATCCCATACTTTAACTACCAGCTTTTGGTTTTTGCCTGTAATAAATGAGGTAATGTTGAATGAAAATGGCGAATACCCACCAGAGTGCGAACCCACCTTTACATCGTTTATATATACATCTGCTTTCCAGTCTACCGCTCCAAAATGGAGCATGATGTCTTTTCCTTTCCAGGTATTATCTACGGTAAAGTTAGTTTCATACCACAGCTCGTTTGCAGCGCCTACCTCTTTCATAACCCCTGAGAGGCTTGACTCTGCCGCAAAAGGCACAAGTATCTTACCGTCATATTTTAAGGGTGTGGCCAGGCCGACTTCCTGTATAGCATAATTCCACAATCCGTTAAGGTTTTTCCACTGGCTGCGTTCCATCACAGGGCGGGGATATTCCGGCAGAACATTATTAACGTTAACAGACTCGGCCCACTTAGTCTTTATCTTATCGCCTGCGGGCTCATATTGTGCATAACTTATTGTGCTGATTAACAATAACAATATTGCAACTTTATTCTTCATTGAAAATGATTTAAAATAAAAACACCCGGTAATCGTATGAGCAGATTACCGGGTTATAAAATTATAAATGTCCTGCTTCGTCCAGCATCGCGGCTGCCTCTATAAGCATAACGCCACTGATTTGAGTAGAAAGATCTACATTGCCAGAAGGAGCATTTCGCCAGTTGGGGCCAAACAGCATCGCCGGCCTTAAAATACCCCTGTTGTATGCAGTGGTGGCATTAAACCTGAAAAAGTTTACAAACGCCTGCTTATCGGTAGAGTTGATGTTAGGCTCCATGATAAGTTGTGTAAAGTATCTTACAAGAATACCTTTAAACAAACCTCCATCGCCCTGGCCTTCATCCTTAAGTATGCCATCGGTTGTAAGCTGCGGGCTGGTAATAAGCGTGCGTGCAGCTTTAACGGCTTCGTTAAGGTAACCTGCCTGCCCGGTAGCCTCGTACATCATATGGTTTAAGCCTATCCATGTGCCCATATTATAGGTAAATACCCAACTTGAATTAACCACTTCTACACCGTTTTGTATTGAGATGTTATCCCACACTATACCGCTTATAGGGTCTACCAAGGTATTTTTTTGCCAGTCATAAATTTTTTGAGCCCACTCAAGGTCTTCGGGGTTTCCGTCTATTTCATACAGTTGCAGCGCTATAATTGCCGCAGGCGCGTTAGATACCGCATTTTTTTGGTATGGAGTATCCTGTTTCCAGGTAATGCCACCACCAAAAACGTCATCGCTCCAGCTTTGCTTGATAATGGTCCAAAGCTCTTGTGCCACATCTTTATACTGCTGATCGTTTGTAGCGCTATAAGCACGCAGGCAGGCATTGGCAAGCCATATCATATCATCGTTAAAAACATTATTGTAGGTATTGTTGTTCTTTATTTTAATACCTTCTAACAAAGCCTTCATTTTAGGCAGGTAATTTTCGTCGCCGGTACGGGTGTAACCGTCATACAATACATCAAGCATGTGTGCGTTTCTCCAGTAGTGAAATGCAGGGTTACCCGAATTATTCTCGGTAAACGTACCGTTAGACCCTAGGAATGTGTTGTATGTGGCCTGCTGTAAAGAATCTGCAGTTTCTGACCATGTGTACACTTTTTCATTTCCTTCCGAAAAATCAGGATTTGTTAAAGGTATTGGGTCATCAGAACATGATACCGCTATTAACAGGCCCGCGCCTGCCAGTAAAGTACTTTTTATTGCTGAAATTGTTTTCATAGCTATCTGTTTAAAAAGAAACATGCCTGAGGGAATCAACCCAAACCCAAACCCCAAAGGCATGTTATCATTAATTATAAAATTGTAAAACTGTGCGTGTAGGCCTGAGAGTCTCCGCTAAAGTCAATCATGGCGTTTACATTGCTGTAATCAACATCCGAAGCAAACTTAAAGGTGTTGTTCCATTGGTCGCTTGTCACTGGCACCATGTACCAGTACGATTCAGGAGAATCTGCGTCTGGCCTGTTGTTATCTACATTTACACTGCCAAACCATTCATCGCTGCTAGTGCTGCCGTCTGACATAGTGAACTTGAATTTGTAACGCTCATCCCTACCCCATGATTCCTGTTTGAATTCTATATATTTGTTCAACGCCTCCCACGTGCCGTGGCCCGCGTAAGTATAGTCAAATAAATATTCAGCGTTTGGTGCAAACCATAACTGAACATTTTGCACTTCGGTAATGTTTGTAGAACCATCGCTAAAATCTACCCTTATCCTGTATACTTTATCACCATCACTGTAGGCAGTAGTGCCATCCTGCTTAAGTTTACCGGTATTGTCTATATAATACTCTTCAGGCGTGCCCGATATGCGGGTAATAAATTTATAGTCTCCGGCAGAAAGTTTAGTATAAATTTCAAAAGTACTCGCACCTGTTTTTTTAAACGGTAAGGCCATCGCTGTATTTTCTCCCTCTTCAGATGCAGTGCCTGTAATATACAATTGGTCTGGCGTAGGGAATCCTCCCGGGCGTTGCAGCTCTATAGTATGTGAAACCGCCGCCATCATAAAGTTAAGACCTTTAGACGAGCGCACCGTCCAGATAAGTTTGCCTACATTTTCAGGCTCTATACCGGCCATACCTGCTATTGCGTTTAACCTTGTAAAGCTAAGGTTTAAGCTTTTTTGAAACCCGTTGCCATCGGCAGGTACCACATATACCGGGTTAGAGAAATCTCCGCCCTCGCGGTCAAATACTACATCATACAACACTACACCATTATCTTCGGCCTTAGCGCCCTCCCACTCAAACAAAGCCGAGCCCGGCGCACTAAGATCATAAAATCTGTTGTCTTCGGGCAGGTATAATGCCTGCACGGCAGATACCTTAGTGTGGCTTACTCGGTCATCATCAGAGCAGCTTATGGCAACAACTGCCATAAATAGAAACAATAATTTTGAATATATAGTTTTCATAAGATTTATTTTAATTTTTAAATAGATTACCAGCCGGGGTTTTGTGTTAAGTTACTATTTACCAAGCGCTCGTCACGCGGTATAGGCCACAGGTAGTGCTTACCCGGATCAAATCTGCGCAGGTTAGCCCTTATGTATCCGTCATCCTGAGATGGCAGGCCAAACTGTGCGCCATGCGCCCATCCGTTAAGCACGTCTTCGGCAATTTCCCACCTCCTGATATCAAATATCCTTAGGCCTTCCATAGCAAATTCTGTACGGCGCTCATTACGTATTGTTTCGCGTATTTCGGCCTGAGATAAAGCGGTATCAAACGAAAGTGCCGCGTTGTCTGTAAAGCCCGCACGCATTCTTATGGGCCTGATAGTATTGTCCCACACCCCTGCATCAAACTGGCCTAACTCGTGCTTGGCTTCAGCATGCATTAAAAGCACATCTGCATAGCGTATTAGCATAAGGTTAAGACCTGACTGAAGCGATGTAAGGTGTTGCGGGTCGAAATATTTACGGGTGTAATACGCCGTTGGCGAAGCCGACGAACCCTGTACATACTCATCCGGAGTGCCCGACCCCGGCGCTATAAGTATGGTAGATACACTTCCGTCAGGGTTTGTCCACTGATAGTTATGGTATACTACAGTGGCTGTAAGCCTTGGGTCCCTGTTTGTATACGGGTTATCTTCGTTATAGCCTGAATCAGCTTCATCAATAGCCTGCCCGTTAAGCATCAGATAGCTATCTACCAGTTCCTGTGTAGGTGCAAGGGAATTAAGCCTCGCGCCTACAGATATAGGCGCCATATCAAAAAACTCGCCCCACATCCTAAACTGCGGTACATATTGTATACTCAACATATCCTCGCTGCTGTACTCGTTTTGAGGTAGGAAAACACCCTCGTAAGAAGGGAACAGGCTGTAGTTACCAAACGCACCATTCATAAGTTGCTCAGTAATATCTGCCACTTCCTGCCATCTGCCTTCGTATAGCAACACACGTGCCTTTAGCGCCATGGCAGCCCCGGAGGTTATCCTGCCTTTATCGGCAGCGGCATACTCTGCATTGGTTGGTAAAACGGCAGCAGCGGCATCAAGTTCGTTCAATATAAACTCTACTACTTCGGCGTGTGGTGTCCTGGTAATGTTAAGTGCCTCTTCCAACGACGGATCGCTTGACACAAGCGGTACATCGCCAAACCATGTGGTAAGTTGAAAATGTTGGAATGCCCTTAAAAAACGGGCTTCTCCCTTCATCCTTTCTATAAGCGCAACATCGGCATCCTGGATGCGGTCTATATTTTCAAGTAAAATGTTACATGTTTTTATACCGGCATACCTGCTGCCCCATTCATCTTTAAAACGGGGTAAAGAAGGATCATACGTACCTGCCGCTATAGAGGCTGCGCCTGCTATATCTCCACGGCCGTTAAACGCATTGTCTGACAACGCTTCGTTATAAAAGAAGTAATTGCTGTTTTGCATTTGAGAATAAGCAGTATTTAATACTGTTTGTGCACGGCTTACGCTTGTCCAGTAATTAACATCGGTAAACACATTTTCCGGCGCAAGGTCCAGTTCTTCGCAGCTTGCCGCAAACAGCAGCAGACCCAGCGAAACAATCTTTACATAGTTTTTTATTATTCTTTTCATTTTCATTTTTTTTAGAACATAACGTCAAGACCAAGGCCATAATACTTTAATGAGGGATAAGCCCTGCCACTGTTTCCTCCTGAGGGGGTCATACTATTGTTAAACTCAGACAGTTCAGGGTCTACAAACTTAACTTTAGATACTGTTAGCAGGTTTTGCCCTGATACATACATCCTCAAGCCGGCAATGTCTAAACTCTCCAGTAATTTTTTAGGTAATGAATACCCCAACTGAATGTTTTTTAAACGGGCATAAGCACCGTTGTATAAATACATATCTGACCCCCTCCTGAAATTGTTAGTGTTAGACTGTGTACCATTATTTGCCAGGCGCGGATATGCCGCATCAGGGTTTTGTGGTGTCCAGAAATCAAGCTGGTGGGTATACATGGTCATACCATAATTGTAGTGAAACGGTTCTACGAGCTCTCCTCTAATCATCATAGTACGCTTACCTACGCCCTGTATAAATATACTCAGGTCGAAGTTTTTAAACCCTAAATTATAAGTGGCACCAAACGTGTACCTTGGAAACGGGTTACCGAATATGAACTTGTCCGCATCGTTAATAACTCCATCCTTGTTAAGATCTACATACCTATTATCTCCGGGAGAAACGCTTATACCTTCCGGTACGGCAGCCCCCTGAATTTCTTCCCAGCTGTTAAAATAGCCATCTCTTTTTAACCCTACATACGAGTTAAACGGAAGACCTTCGCGCAGTATCACCTGAAGCTCTTCAACACTGGTTAAACGTTCCTGCCCATTGTTAAAGTCAAGAACTTCGTTTCTGGCATCGCCCAGCGTTAACGTAAGGCTGTGATTAAACAGCTTACCGTTGTGCCTGTAAGTGGCAGTTACTTCCCATCCTTTGCTTCCTACTTTACCCGCGTTAAAATCTGGTAAACCTGTGCCAAAAACACCCGGAACCTGAGGTGGTATAAGTATATCTGATGTTGTTTTGTTAAAATAATCGGCTGTTAAAGAAAGTGCACCGTTAAAAAAATCGGCGTCAAGGCCCACGTTAAACGTGGCGGCTTTTTCCCACTGCAAATCCTGGTTTGCAAAATTGTAGCCGGTACCGCTTACACCTTCATTGTTAAAGCCGTAAGCATTTTGAAACGTAAAGAACGTGGTTTGGTACTGAAAGTTACCAACGTTCTGGTTACCCAAAACACCGTAAGAGGCCCTTAATTTTATATTCCCCACTTTATTCCAATACGACTGCATAAAGTCTTCGCGGGCTATATTATATCCAAGTGTAGCCGATGGGAAGAAACCCCAACGAATTTCTTTGCGGAATTTTGAAGAACCATCGTACCTGAAGCTAAACTCTCCAAAATATTTGTCATCAAAGTCATAAGATACACGCCCAAACAGTGAGTTTAGACTGTTTTTTGATGAACTGTCGTTTGAGTTATAAGAGTTCTCGGCAATAACGGTTTCACTTACCGGTGTACCCAGATCCGGGTCGGTAAATTGCTTAAATATACCAATACCCCTGTCAGAGTGATTTTCGTTAGAATAGCCTATCAACGCACCTACGGTGTGCTTGTCTGCAAAAACTTTGTCAAACTGCAGTAGAAACTGGGTGTTAAGGTCAAGACTCTTGCGGGTTTCGTCGTTAGTATTCCTGTCGGCGCCATAAATACCCTGCGGCAAAAACCTTACTTCTTTAACCCTGGCAAATTGTGAATTATTCCACACACGGCCGCCAAATACGGTTTTAAACTTTAAATAATCGGCAATTTTAAATTCAGCATTAAGAGACCCAAAAACATCATCATTATCATACTTCCTAAAGCCTCCTTTTTCGAGTATACCCAGCGAGTTAAACTGCTGAAGTACATCATTGGTTAGGTAATTCCCGTCTGCATCAACCTGGTCGTAGTATAACGGAACCCTAAAGGCATCAACCATAAGCGTACCTGTGCTTGATGAGTGGTCAGTAATTTTTTGCTTAGAATAGGTTAGTATAGAGGTTAGTTTAAACCTCCCATACTCATTTGTAAGGTTTACCCTATAGTTATAGCGCTCCATACCTTTTGACGGGCCTACAAAATTGCTGCGCTGGTTAAGGTATCCTAAAGACACTAAATACGTAGAATTTGCACTACCGCCAGATACCGTAATATTATGATTTTGCTGTAGTGCGGGCTGCACAATTTCTTCAGCAAACCATTCAGAATCGCCTTTAGCCTTAAAGGCTGCAATTTGGTCTGCAGTAAAAACAGCATTGCTTTCGCCTGAGTTAAAAGCAGCTTCATTGCGTAGCATGGCATTTTCATATCCGTGCACCGGCTTTGTAAAATAATATGGTACGTTATAACCCGTAAGTGTGTTTAATTGTACGGTTAAAGGTGTTTCTTTACTACCTTTTTTCGTAGTTATCAGCACTACACCATTACTAGCTCTGGATCCGTAGATAGCAGCACTACCAGCATCTTTTAAAACAGATACACTCTCTATATCTGCAGGGTTTAGCGCATTGATATCGCCACCTACAATACCGTCTATAACAATAAGCGGACTGTTATTACCCAAGGTACTAATACCCCTTATATTAATATTTAAACCCGCACCCGGCTCAGAGTTTGTTTGCTGGATGGTAAGGCTGGGCGATTTACCCTGAAGCGCCTGGGTGGTATTAACAACCGCCCTACCTTTAAAGTCTTCGTCTCTCACTTGGTCTATCGCACCAATAACTTTAGTACGCTTTTGCGTACCGTAACCTACAACCACCACTTCTTCAAGGCTGGTAGCGCTGTTTTCCATTACCACGTTAATAGGTGTGCCATTGCCGGCTTTTCGCTCTATAGTTGTCATACCTATATAAGAGAAGACTAATACAGACTCAGAAGACCCCACCCTTATAGTGAAATTACCATCTAAATCTGACACGGCAGAATTAGTAGTGCCTTTTTCTAAAATCGATACGCCCGGAAGGGTTTCGCCGGAGGTGTCTTTAATAATACCGGTAACAATTACCGGCTCCTGAAAATAAGCAAATGCATTACCTGAGTTGAGAAGTAACAACAACAAGAAAATGAAACCCGGCCTTAGCAGCAAGCAACGAAACTCGCTAACATTGCTTCCCGGCGGGACAGCTCGTAGAATAAATTTTAAGTTCATTTAAGTTAGTATTAGTTAAGTTACATAGTTTGGGTTGTTATCAAAAAACAAATTTACTAAATCGATTTAGTAAAAAAAATGTTTTTTTTATAATAATAAAATAAATGTTAATTAATATGTATAAAATCAAAAATTAACAAAAATATTATTTAATATTCAAAGAAATATGGAGAATAGAAAAATAAAAAGAAGTTTTTTTTATAATAACAAGAAAAAAAACTGGCTAAAAAATTCAATCGTTGTAGTTATGTTCATTCTTATCCACTGAAATGGAAGAATTCCTGACTAAAAGTTCAGCATCAAGAACAATTTTTTTGGGCAAAAGCACTTCATCTTTAGAATTAAGCAGATGCAGCATAAGTTTCATGAGTTGATTGGCCATTTCCCAAAGCGGCTGAGATACCGCAGTAATTGTAGGAGTAAGTACACTAAAAAAATCGTTATCATCAAAAGTTACCATACCAAGCTTTTCGGTTAGCTCTGGCGCATTTTCCTTAAAGGCTTCAAGCGCCTTAAGAGTAAGATAATTTGTGGCAAAAAACAGAGCGTCTTTATGTTGGCTATTTTTTAAAAAATTTAATATAAGCACTTTGCTTTCTTCAGTATGGGTGTCTTTAAAAGGAATAAAAAGTACCTGTGGCACTAAGCCGTACTCCTGTAAGGCCTCCTTATACCCATCCAGCCTTGCAATCATTTGTGTTTGTTGGGTATCTGTAGTAATAAATAGAATATTTTTATAGCCATTTTTAATTAAATGCATGGTTGCTTCATATGATGCTTCCTTATTATTAATGACCACAATATTACACTCTAGATTCTCAAAATACCTGTCTAAAAGTATAACTGGTATATTTTCATTAACAAGTTTTTTGATTACAGGTGACAGACCCGGAGATGGAACAATTATAAATCCGTCAACTTGTCTTAAGCTAAAAAGGTTTATAAGCTCAATAGATTTGTTATCATCATTTTCATTACTACAAAAAATAACCTTATATCCTTTTTTATAGGCTATATCTTCAATTACCCTGGCAAGTCTGGAAAAGAAACTATTTGAAATGTCTTCTACCATAAAAACCAAAATATTAGAGCGTCCTGTCCTTAAGCTCTTAGCGAGCTGGTTAGGCTGATAATTTATTTCTGCCACATAATCCAGCACCTTTTTTGTGAGTTTAGCAGAAATATGCTTTTCCTCTGCCTTGCCATTAAGAATAAAAGATACGGTGGTTGAAGAAGTATTGAGTGCTTCGGCAATAGATTTTAAGGAAACTCGTTTCTTTTTCATTATATGGTTAATATTATAGAAATTTTAGCGGGCATAAACCGTCAGGGTTTATAAGCCTGTAACGCTATCTTGTTAATTAGTAGTGGTGCATATAAAATATGCTTTAATAATAAATAAGGTTGTCTGCAAATATACCAACTCATTTTACATATTAAACTAAAAATAACCACAGATGGTATAAAATACCTCAGGCCATAAAAAACCATAAGGGTACTTTTATCCTGTAAAATGGCGGGCATAGAAGCCTGTCTGTCATCTATAAAGCAAAAAGCAGGACAAAAATTGCCCTGCTTATCTTTTTATCTATTTTCTATAACATTCCTGCTCATATTGAACAGAATGACTCAATTGCAATTATCTAAATTAAAACATGATAAAATTTTAGTCTAAATGGGATTAGCGTAATTCTGACTTAAATATCCAATACACTTTGAGCCTTCATTTCCGTAATAATAAGATGGCATGTTTACGCATCTATATATGCTTTAAAACTATTACTTTACACACTTACCTCACTAAAATTATTTTTTAGCTTAAACGATGTATACAATAAATAAAGGCCGCAAAATAATATAACGGCCACTGCGCCTTGTAGTGACCCCGCAACATCAGTAGCAAAACCCATAAGTGGTGGTAAAAGGGCACCACCTGCAACACCGGTTATCATAAGCCCCGATATTTCGTTAACCAGTAACGGCCTTGATTTTATGGCCAGTGTATATATTACAGCAAAAATACTGGAAGAGCCTACCGCGGTAACACACACAAAAAATAAAATTAATTCCTGCTGTTTTACAAATAGTAAGATGGCTAACGACAGTACTACCACAAGCATATTTACTTTAAAGAATATAATTTCAGAAACTTTGCGCAGTAACAAAACCCCCAGTACAGTACCTATAGTGCGGGCTGCAAAATAGTAGCTGGAGCCATAAGTGGCAGCTTCTACCGCAAGTCCTGCCCTTTCGATAAGCAATTTTGGCGTTACAGTATTCATGCCCACATCAAGGCCCACTATGCATAATATGCCACCAAAAGCTAATAGTGTATTGTTATCCTTAAGCAAACTAAATGTTTTGCCCATGTTGGCAGTTTTATTGCTTTTAGCTCCCTCATTTATCTTAGTTGCCAGCAACCACAACATAGATAGCAGCGTAACTGCGGTATACACATAAAAGCTTTTTTCCCAAGAGCCATACTTAAGCGAAAAATAACCTACAATAAGTGGGCCCGTAAATGATGATATGGCTTTTACAAACTGGCCAAGGGTAATAAAGCTAGTTAACTGCCTGCCTGAAACCACATTAGTAAGTAACGGGTTAAGAGCTACCTGCAATATAGTGTTACCTATGCCCAACAACACAAATGTTATATAACACGTAACTTCTGTAAACTGTATAATAGGTATAAGCGTAGCGATAAGCGTTATAAGCAAACCGGCCAATACCATTTTCTTCCTCCCTATCGAATCCATTGCCATTGCTACGGGAATAGAAAGTATAAAGAACCATAAAAAAACCATTGAAGGTAAAAAACCGGCCTGGGTTTCACTCCAGTTAAATTGCAGCTGGGCATAAGTAACCGATATACCTACCAAATCACAAAAGCCCATGATAAAGAAGCCAAATAATATTGGAAAAAGCGCTGAAGAATATTGTTTTTTTTGCATAATTAAATGGACTATTATTCAGTCCTTTTTTTATTGGGCTCTGCCCCTACCGACATTTTTAATGTACCACCTTTTGCGACATCGCTTAGGCCTATTGAAAGCTTATCCAGGCTTTTACCGTTTAACGATACATCCTGAAGATATACGTTAGCCTTTTCGTTATTGCTTACCTCAATAGTAAAAGGCTTACGACCTGTTGATGCGGGAAGTTTTATCGAAACTTTATCAAATAATGGGCTGCTTAGCTGAAACGACGGATTGATGTCTGTTAAACCTTTTACATCAAACAGCCCTATAGAAGACATTACATACCAGGCACCCAGCTGGCCCTGGTCTTCATCCTGCCCGTAGCCGTAGCCGTGTATACCTTCAGTACCATAAAACTCATCGCATATGGCATGTACCCATTTTTGGGTTAGATAAGGCTTGCCCGAATAGTTAAACAACCACGATATGTGAAGGTTAGGCTGGTTACCGTGATTATAGTAGCCAGAGAGGCCTGCAAATGCGTCTATTTTAGTACCGCCACCAAAAACATTTTTCTGTGATATTTCAAATATTTTCTCAAGCCTTTCATTAAAGGTATCCTTACCTAATGTTGCTACTAACTCATCAACAGCGTGGGGAACATAAAAAGTATATTGCCAGGCGTTTCCTTCCTGAAAACCGCGCCACGGTTGTGATGGGTCAAAGTTCGACACGAAATTTCCATTAGCATATTTTGGCCTTATAAATTTCGTCTCGTTGTCGTACAGCAATTTCCAGCCGTTTGATAATTTCATGAGTTGTTCATAATCGCTAGTTTTGCCCAGTGCTTTTGCAAACTGCGCTACGGCATAGGCACTGTAAGAATACTCCAGGGTATGTGAGGCCGAAAACCCTGAGCCCTGTGTAGTGGTGTTAAAACCGATATCGTCTATTTGTGGCGAGTAGCCGCGCTCAACAAATTGTTTAACGTCCATTTTTCCGGCACCTTCTATACGGCCCTTCCATTCAAGCTCGTTTTTAAGCGCCGCTGCATACGCTACATCAACATCATAATTTCTTATGCCGCTGTTGTAGGCCGATGCTATAGCCAGTCCGGTAAAGTTTGTACCCACTCCCGAAACATACTTGCCAGATGCGATACCATCTCCTAACCAGCCTGCATCTTTATAAACAAGCAATTGTGCCTGTACCCAGTCGGCATAATATTCCGGGTACGCCAGTGCCCACAACTGAGTAAGATTCCAGAAACCACCCCATATTGCATCGCTGTTGTAGTAATTATATTCAGGAACCCCTTTAGCATTTAAAGGTATTTGCCCCACTTTACCGTTATTCATAGGGTAAGCCCCATTTACATCACTACCCAGGCCACGCCCCAATAGCGCATGGTATAAACCGGTATAAAATTTAATTTTATCCGTTTCGTTTTTTCCTTCAACGGTTATCCTTCCCAGATAATCGTTCCACATAGCCAGGCTTTGCTTTTTGGCTTTGTCAAAATTAAGTTTTTTAGCCTCGGCATTAAGGTTTAGCTTAGCGTTAGCCACAGAGGTAAAAGACAGCCCTATTTTAACGGTTATAGCTTCATTTTCTTTAGTAGTAAATGTAAAGTAAGCGCCTGAACCTTCACCGGCAATTTCTTTTTCGCCGGCTTTCCTGTCGTTTTTATTAAACACGCCATATGCTGAAGCCTTTTTATCCAGTACTGCATAAAAATACATGGCAACCTCAGCACCCTCCTGATATTTCTTTACATATTCGGGCGTTGTTATTACATACCCTTCTATACTGCCGTCTTTGTTAATGGTAACTTTAGCATCTTTTACCGCACCGCTTTCCCCCTGTCTGTTGCCGATGTCGAATATAATATGCGACTGTGCTGATTTAGGAAACGTATAACGCTGAAAACCCACTCTCTTTGTTGCAGTAAGTTCAGCCTTAATGTTGTAATCTTTTAATAAAACAGAATAGTAGCCTGATGTTGCATGCTCATCTTTACGGTCAAAAGCAGATCTGTAACCTTCATCGTTATTTTTAAGGCTTCCCGGTATGGTTTGCAGTGTGCCTACACTTGGCGCTACTACAATACCCCCTACCTGAAATTCGTGTAAACAGGCAAAACCTTCTATAGAGCTATCTCTGTGGTCGTACCCTGTAGCCTCCCACCCCTGAATGTTACCTAAGTGCGCGTTTGTAGATGGGCCGAGTTTTGCCAGGCCAAAAGGCATAGCGCCGGGAGTGTAAAAAAACCAGCGGCTGTGTGCCGTACCTATATTAGGGTCTACATAATCTGATAACTGGCTGTATTTTTTTTGGGCGTTCGTAAACTGTGAAGCAAAACACGCCATAAGCAGTAATATAATGCTTATATTTTTTTTCATATTATATTATTTAACGATTATCAAATTGCGTAAAGTATACTATATCTTTTAAAACAAGTCATTTTATATTGTACATATGTATATACAATATCGTTTTAGCAAAGTAAAGTAATTGTATTGATATAACAAAATCTTATTTTTAATCGTGCGAAATTAATTAACTTTGTACCTATGAGTGTATTAAAATACGTCAGTTCAATAGTGCCATACGGAAGAATTAAATAATATGAAGATAAAATTAGATCATAACAGTCCGATACCTCTTCATATCCAGATAGAAGAACAAATAAGGATAGCCATAAGGGCGGATGAATACCAAAGCGGAAAAAAATTGCCCAACGAAATGGATTTGTCTAAACAATTAGGCATATCACGCAGCACACTTAGACAGTCGTTAAACAAACTTATGATTGAAGGTTTACTGGTGCGTAAAAAAGGCGTAGGCACCTTTGTAAAAAAAACCGGAATAAACTCTAAGGCCCAAAACTGGCAAAGCTTTTCCCAAGAAATGAAAACTCTGGGTGTTACCATAAAAAACTACGAGCTGCACATAAGCTGGGTGTACCCCGATGAGCAACTGTGCCTGTTTTTTGATATTGCTAAAAATATTAAAATATTAAAATTAGAACGCCTGCGCGGAAAAGAAGAATACCCCTTTGTTTACTTTATATCGTATTTTCACCCAAGGATAGGACTAACCGGCAATGAGGATTTTACAAGGCCGTTGTATGACATTTTAGAAAGTGATTATAACTCGGTTGCAAATTTTTCTAAAGAAGAAATCAGTGCCATAGCGGCCACCCCTTTTTTAGCGGAGAAACTCGAAATTAAATCAGGCGAACCGGTGCTAAAACGAATGCGCTTTGTTTACGATCCCGGTACACGCCCGCTCGAATGGAATGTAGGCTATTATAAAGCCGACAGCTTTATCTATACGCTTGAATTTGAACGATAATTGGAATTGCAATAGTCTACGATAGGTTTTTGATGTTAATTTTTCCTTTATAAAGATTGGTTTTATGCCACTTTTAGATTGTTTTGAGCTATTAAGTTCATATGGGGCGGTCTAATAGAGGGCCAGAAATTTATTTGTATTTAAAACTGTCCAACCTAAAAATAATTTATTTACCGTCTTGTCGTTCCCGCATAGTCGACATAAAAGATTGTTTCATCTATGTTATACCACTTTCAGACCTGGCGCAAAAATTGGAGATGGCAACCCAGTTTAATATGCTGAAGCCCTACAATGACCGAGAGGATATTATATGTATACAGCCAAACTGTTCTTTAGCAGCTAGCAATCTTAATCTAGCTGTTATGGACATCATACAGGTATGTATGACTGCCTTATACGCTATGGAAGAAAGTGGTAATGACAGGAAAATGGCTTCGGCACTTACCATTGCCGATGTCCTTAAAATTGCCCTTGAACTTATGCCGATGGAGGAATTTCAGGTATTGGGTAGTTGTTACAAATTACATTTGAAACTTAGAGAAAAGGATAATTAAGAAGGAAATCAAGAGTAAATTTTGACTATGATAAATCCGAACCTGTATGTAATTTTATTTGCTACGTGTTGCTGAAAGGCAACATTCTGAGAAAATGTCGAATTACAAATGAGGGTGAATTATGAGCGAGCACGTAACTAAAGACGATTTGAGGCAGTACAGCCTTATGATTATTGACGATATCCGTAAACTAAAAACCGAGATTAAAAAGATGACCAGTTAGAATGGCTGAAAAGCCGTGCTGCCAAAAAAATGCTGACGATGTCGGCAGGCTCTTTACAAAACCTGAGGGTGACCGGGCAGGTACGATTTAAAAAGGTTTTAGGCTCTTACTACTACAGGGGAGACTTAGAGAAATTATTTACCGGAAACTGATGAATGAAAACAAAGTCCATTCATAACCATCTTTCCAAATTGGAAATGATGCCAGGCTCAACGTCTGGCATTTTGCACTCCTAACCGCTATACTAACTTTAGCCGCAAGACAAAAACAATCCAAAACCATTAATGTGAGTAGGAGAAAGCTAATGGCACTGTCACATATTAAGACGCTCCCATCATACCATAAATATTTAAAAGAGCTTCAGGAACTGGGAATAATAAAATACACACCTTCCTATCATCCTGGGTATAGAAGTGAGTTTGAGCTGTTGGTTTGACTTAATTGTGTCATCACCGATGACACAATTGTAATTTACTATGGTTACACCCATTTAAAGCAAAAAAGGTTTTGGATTATTTATTCTTTAGTATATTTACTTCCCTGTAATTAATTACAGTTGTAATACTATACAATTATTCAGTTACTATTGAATTTTAAGAATCAGTATGTCTAAATTGAAACAAATAAGAGAGCTACAAAATTTAACACAGGAGGAACTCTCTGCAAATTCCGGGATTTCGGTCCGGACTATTCAAAGAATAGAATCTGGCGTAATACCAAAAGGACATACCCTTAAAGCACTTACAAAAGCACTCAACGTAGCAGAAAATGAATTATCTGGAGTATCAGTTAAAACTGAAGATATCAGAGTTGAAGAAAATCATGTTCAAGTCGAAGAATTATCGGCTCATATAGATTACCAAAGGTTGAAACTAATCAATCTTTCTTCGATTCTATTTGTTATACTACCACCGCTAAATATACTTGTCCCATTTATATTGTCTCGTTTACTTCGTCAAAATAATCTTCTATTAAAACAAATTATATCGCTCCAGATTCTGTGGACAGTACTTGCTCCAATCTTTTTTATCCTGGGGATATTATTAAAACTGGGACATTCTTTTACAATTGTGCTAATCGCTGCAATTGCATTATCCAATGTGTTTCTTATACTTGCTAATCTTGCTGAATTAGACCGGAATAAAAAATTACGGTTCAGATTGAAATTCAGTGTTATATAGATAGTGTCAGGCAATTGGCGGGTTATTGGCGCCTTGTTTTTTTTGCGGTAATTATTGGAATTGCAACCTTTGTCAAAAAAGACAATGGCAAAAAAAATCCAGTTAGTATGTATGTTCTTCCTGCTTTTTTCAAAAGTAGCATGCGCCCAACTTAACAGTTCTGATTTACTTTACAAGACTATTTTAGAAAAAGACAGCCTGCTTTTTTCGGTAGGATTTAACAACTGTGACATTACTCAATTCGAAAATTTATTGAGTGATAAACTTATTTTTTTACATGATAAAAACGGAGTCTCAAACAAACAGCAATTTTTAAAGGATCTAGAAAATGGACTGTGTAAGAATCCGGGGGTAAGGCAAGTAAAAAGAATTCTGGAAAAAGGAAGTACGAAAATATACCCCTTATATAAAGATGGTATCATATACGGTGCTGTGCAGGATGGAACCCACCTGTTTTATGATAATACAGAAAATACACCAGGTGTTGCAAAATTTTCTAATATTTGGGAGTTGGAAAACGGGAAATGGAAATTGGCGATTTCCTTAAGCTATGACCACCAATCTTATTCAGGTGATATCATGCCATCATCTTTCGATAATGACACTGAAATTGAAAACTGGCTGAAGCGAAACAATATAAAAACACTGGGGCTTGGCATAATAGAAGGAGGTAAACTGAAACAAGTGAAAGTTTACGGCGAACTTAAAGAGAGAACTGCAGCTCCTTATAATACTGTATTTAATGTGGCATCGCTTGCAAAAACGATAACAGCAATGGTAACTTTAAAATTGGTAAGCTTAGGGAAGTGGAAACTTGATGAGCCTATTTTTCACTATTGGACAGACCCGGATGTTAAAAATGATCCCCGGCACAAAAAGCTCACTACACGAATGGTCTTAAGTCATCAAACCGGATTTCCTAATTGGAGATACCTTAACACAGAGAATAAGCTAAGCTTTGAATTTGAACCCGGTACTAAATATCAATATTCAGGGGAAGGATTTGAATATTTACGTAAAGCGATTGAAATAAAATTTAAAAAATCCTTAGAGCAATTGGCAAAAGAACTAGTGTTTGAACGATTGGATATAAATGACACTTCTTACCTGTGGAATGATGAAAATTATTCATCAAGATTTGCTTCTGGCCATGATGCCACTGGAAAGCTTTACAGCAATGCAAAAAATCAAACAGTAAATGCTGCTGATGACCTGCATACTACAATTGCAGATTATGGGACCTTCCTTGTCAGTATTTTGAACGGTGAAAGCCTAAACAAGGAAGTATACCAGGAAATGATAAAGCCGCAGGTAAAAACGAAAAAGAATAAATACTTTGGATTGGGATTAGAACTATACGATTTAGGAAATAGTGAATATGCAATTTCTCATGGAGGTTCAGACAACGGAACGCAGTGCCTTACGTTCTTGTTGCCAAAGACCAATCAAGGGATACTAATCTTCACTAATTCTGATGTAGGCTATAAACTCTACAATGAATTACTTGTTCACTACTTAGGAGAAAAAGGAAAGAAACTGATTGACATTGAAAATAATGAGTGACCTAAAGAAAGTTATTTTAAAGGGGCTGTCTCAAAAGTGAGTCAGCCCTATTTTTTTTAAACAAATAAGGGAGCCCGCGGGTTCCCTTTATTCT